>JAOZPW010000065.1 GCA_029932545.1 Thermoanaerobaculales bacterium
TTGGCCTGGCCCTTGACCCAGCTCTTTGAACCTTCGATCCAGAAGTACAGCTGATTGATGTCTTCCGGCTGGGCCTGCTGGAAGATGTCCTTGAGGAAGGGACGCTCGGGATCGATCGGGCAGGCGCGAATGCCGTGTCCGAAGGCGGCAATGAACGTCTTGTTTCGTTCTTTTTCAAGCGTATGGGTTGCCAGGCCGATACAAAAGCCCTCCCGGGCCCGGATCATGCGCTCGAGGCCATCGATCTGGTTGAGCATCTCGGTCGCCAGCTGTCCGTAGGCCTTGATGATCTGCCCGAAGAGGGAAACCCCGGGAATATCGCTTCGATAGGCGATGTCACCGACGGTTTCCAAAAGCTTGAAGAGACCGCCGATCTTGCCGCGGTGGTCTTCTGCCTCGAAGGCGTCGTACATCACCTTGGCGGCCTTGAGGATCTCGTACTTGTTGTTGAAGACCCTGAATTTGTGTTCGCCGGCCTGGAATCGATCGAGGTAGGGGCCGGAAACGCCGTACTTGGTCAAGATGTCCGTGTAGGGCGTATTGGGATTGGCGTCGATCTCCTGATAGGCCTTGGTGAGGTTTTCCAGCTTCTTGCGTGCCTCCTGCCAGAGGGTCTGCAGGCCGCTGATGATCTCGCCCGAGTTGTCCTGCTGGCAGCGCCGGACCAGTTCATGAACCCTTGGCCATTGGTCCTGGAGGTAGGCGTTGACGTAGAACTCGATCTCGCGATCGGGGTGGTCCATCCACTCGACGAAGTGCTTTTCGAACCGGGGATTGTTGGTCTTCATGCCGAGCTTCGCGGCGACGATTTCTTTCATCCAATGTTGGAATCCGACGTAAAGCTCCTGGGCAGCCCCCTGGGCAGCTTTCTCGAATTCACCTTCGATCGCCTTCTTTTTGCTTTCGACGGCAGAGGTGATCTGCTCCTTGAGGTAGTTGCAGGTGCCCATGAAGAGAGGCTCGAGGCTGACGGTGACGCCGGCAACCTTGACCGTCTCGTTGCGGCCCATCTCGGCAAATCGGGGACAGGGGTCCTCGTAGGTCAGAACGATCGTGCTTTCGGCCGCCGCCGATCCGGCACATAACAGTAAGGCGAGGCTCGCCCCGAGGGCTGCGACTGGTGAGAACCGACGATTCGGAACGGAGGTCATCTTGAAACCAGTGTAGCTCAGAGACCCCGCCTGGCCTCCAAAGGTCGGGCTCGACTCCGGGTTTCGAGGATTTTCGTAGAGGTCGATTTGATCATCGACGTTTGCATCGCGACAATACGAAGTACAAGCGTCTTCCTTTCATTTCCAATGATGACACTACCGATAACGGTAACGATAACGGGCTCGGGCTCGAAGGAACGCGCTATGCTCTGGTGCATGACCACATCGGCGAACGTCCTTCATACGATTGAGGCGTCCGAGATCCACGCTCGCAGAGAAAGGGTTTTCCTGATCCTCTCGGGGTTCTTTCTCGGCACCCTGGCGATGCTCAATATTCTAGGCATCAGCCGGTTCATCAAGCTCGCCGAGGTGATGACCGGAGACGGCGGGAGCATGGTTTTCGCTGTGGCGGTCGGGGTGCTGCCCTATCCTCTGACCTTTTTGTGCACCGACTTCATCAGCGAGCTCTACGGCCGAAAGAGAGCCAACTGGGTGGTCCTCGTCGGCTTGATGCTCAATATCTGGGTTGTATTTCTGCTCTGGGTGGGCGGCGTGCTTCCAGGCTTTGAGCTCCGAGATCCTGTGACCGCCGAACTGGTTCGAGATGCCGCGGGGCGGTTACCGGTGTTTTTTGAGATCCGAGCCCTGACCTTTGGCGCAGTCGGGGCATCGATGATCGCCTACCTTGCCGCGCAGTTCTGTGACGTCTACCTCTTCCACTTCTGGAAAAAGCTGACCCACGGCCGGCACCTGTGGCTTCGAAACAACGGTTCGACCCTGATCAGTCAACTGGTCGATACGACCGCGGTCATCTTGATAACGCACTACTACGCCAAGGCTCTGCCGATCCAAATCGATCAGCCGGTCGCCCGCCAGCTGATGCTGTTCATCTTCACCGGTTACGCGTTCAAATTTGTCATCGCCTTGGCAGACACTGTCCCATTCTATATAGGAATTCACTGGCTCAAGAAGTATCTGCGGATAGAAGAAAGCTTGGAGCCTGTAGGGCATAGGCCGCCGAAGCGACTGTAGAGTTGAGTTGATCCTCGGCCTCTGCCCCACAGGCTCCTATAATGCGCTGCGCGCATTGTTGGGGCGAGAAACTGCTGGAAACCGTTGTGTTCTGGTAGTTTATAGTGATTTCCTTTTGGGGTCTCGGCTATAATGACGCATGTCCAAGAGATTGGCGTGCCGGTCTTTTTGATCTCGAGCATGTTTCTTTGGATGGTTCCAAGGTAGTCTCTCTCGGGTGAACGATCAGGACCCTACCATCGTCGATCGGCCCAGTAGAAAGTCTGGAGAAATTATACGCGGTGATCTGGAGACTTTGCCACGTATTCCCGGGTTCGTCTTTGACCGTCTGATCGGTTCTGGGGGCATGGGCCGTGTCTTCAAAGCACGTGACAAGACTCTTGACCGGTGGGTGGCCATCAAACTGTTGCGGTCGGACGACCCTGAAACTCTGGCCAGATTTGCCCGAGAGGCCAGGGCACAAGCGGGGATTCAGCACGATCATGTCTGTCCGGTGTACGAGGTGGGGGAGGTAGACGGGCGGCCCTACATCGTCATGGCCTTTGTCGATGGGGTCACTCTGCTGGATGCTGTCGAGGAAGTCGGATTGGAGGCGACGGTCTCGGTGGTAGCCGATGCCGCCGATGCACTCCATGCCGCCCACCGAACGGGACTGGTCCATCGCGATATCAAACCGTCGAACATCATGGTTGAGTACTTTGAAGATCAGGGATGGCATGGCTGGGTGATGGATTTCGGTATTGCTCAGGAAACCACAGGCGATGATTTGACAGTTACAGGTGCAACCCTCGGTACGCCGGCCTTCATGTCGCCCGAACAGGTCCAGGGAGGGCGCGGAGGATGTGATCGGAGAACCGACGTCTACGGCCTCGGCGCCACGCTCTACCGGGCTCTGGTCGGAAGGGCGCCATACGAAGGCTCAGGTGCGGTCGATATTCTGCTTCAGGTGGTCTCTTCTGAACCGCCGGCCCCCAGAACGATCAAACCCGGTATCCCCAGGGACCTGGAAACCATCATCCTCAAGTGTCTCGATAAGGATCCAAGCCGAAGGTATGACAGTGCTGCCGCCTTGGCCGCAGACCTCAGGTTGTTCCTCGGCGGGGAGCCCATCCAGGCCAGGCGGGCCGAATGGACCTATCGAGCGGTCAAGGTCGTCAGAAAGCACCGTCTTTCGGCAGCCGTCATCGCCGGCTCCATCCTGATGGTCGGTATCATTGGAGGGCTGGCGCTCCACTCAGTATGGCAGGCTCGTCAGGAGACGGTTCTGTCACAGGTTTTCGCGCAAGAGGTCAAGCAGATGGAAACGACGATGCAGAAGGCCCATCTGTTGCCCCTGCACGACATTAGACCTGCAATCGGCGAGGTTCGGGATCGAATGAAACGTCTCGAGAGCCGAATGAAAGAAGAGGGTTCTCCGGCGAAAGGCCCGGGACACTACGCTCTGGGGCGAGGTCACCTGGTTCTGGAACAGTGGCCCGAGGCACTCCGGCACCTCAGATTGACGTGGGATGGGGGTTATCGGAATCCAGATGTTGCCTATGCTCTCGGACTGACGTTGGGAGAACTCTATCAACGAGAGCGAAGCCGGGCCCAGCGGATGACGAGCGAGGTTGCAAGGGATGAACGTCTCCGAAAAATCAGGAGCGAATACCGGGATCCGTCGCTGGATTTCCTACAGCAAGCGTCCGACCTGGACCCGGCTGGAAGGGCCTTTGCCGAAGGGTTGATTGCGCTCAACGAAGAGAGATACGACGAGGGCCTCGACCTGGCTGCGGAGGCCTTGGGCTTCGATCCGACGCTTTTTCAGGCACGTCTGCTCGAAGCCGATATCGAGATCGCCCGGGGAACGGAGTTTTTCCGCAATGGTGAGATCGAAGAAGGTGAGTCCTGTTACTCCCGGGCGGGTAATGCTCTGGCCGAAGCCGTCGAGAGTGGGCGAAGCGATCCGGCAGTGCATCGGAGCCGGTGTCGCTTGCTGACAATGACGCTCGAGAATTCAATCCAGCGGGGAACCGCTGACGAGGAGGATTTTCAGGCCGCCACTGATGTCTGCCGGGACGGCTTGTTGATCAATCCGGATGATGTCGGGGCGTTGGCGGCGGTCAGTCAACTCTGCTGGAGGTGGGGTACCCAGTTGATGAAAATCGGCGCCGACCCGGTGCCTGTGTTGCAACGGTCGCTGGAGATGGCGGAGAAAGCGGTCACACTCAATCCTGACGACGGAGCCGGTCTCAATGCCCTCGGGGTCGCTTTCAGCAAGTTGGGGCTCAATGACCTCAAGACCGGAGACGACCCAACCGGCAATCTCCAAGGTGCTATTGACGCCTTCAATCGGGCTATCAAGGTTCAATCCTTCGATCATCAGGCATACAACAATCGGGGCTTGGCAAAGTGGCGCATGGGGCAGTGGGCGATGGCCGGAGGTCAGGATCCACTGACCTTCCTTGACCGTGCGGCCGAGGACTTCAGGTCGGCGCTCCAGATCTTCGGCGAGGATCCGATCGCTCTGGTCAACCTTGGTGCGGTGCTCCTCACGGCGGGGATGTACCAGGTGAACGAGGGACTCGATCCTACGAAGTCTATTGGTGAATCGGTGGAGGCCTTCGAACAGACCCTGGAACTCAATCCTCGGTTGGCCATCGCCATGAATAGCCTTGGGGCCGCCTATTGTACCCGTGCGGAATGGGAGCAGGGGCATGGCGTGGACCCGCGGGGATCGCTTGATCGGGCGATCGAAGCCTTCGAGCGAAGCGCCGTCGAAAATCCGAGCAATACGCTGGTTTACAGCAATCTTGGCAGTGCGGCGGCGACCCGGGGCCGTTACGAATCTGACATTGGCGAGGATCCTACCCTGTCGTTGAACGAAGCATTGGAATGGCTCGAGAAGGCCATCGAAATCAATCCACGAAACGCTACCGCCCTGTTCAATCGGGCTGGAATTCATCGATTGTCAGCCCTGTATTTGATCGAGAACGGGCAAGATCCTGCCGCTGAGACGAAGATCGCCATGGTGGATCTCGATCAGGTGGCAAGGATCAACCCTGCATACATAGGCTTGGGAATCGAAAGGACACGGGTTCAAAATCTTGATGCTCGCCGGCTGGTGGCTCTTGGTCGCAACCCTTCCAAGGCACTCAGCCGATCCCAAAAGACAATTGAGCAGGTTTTGACGGACTACCCACGCGATGGAGAAGCTCTCGTCGAAAAGGCACGAATTCACCTATTCAGAGTGGAGTGGTCCCTCGTTGGGCCGAAGAGCAAAGAGGAGGAAATTGATGCCGGATTGGGGGCGATTGAAAGGTCCCTGGAGGCCAACCCGCAGTCGCCTGACGCATTCAAGATTCGTGGATTCCTCTTCCTCCAACGGGCGAGGGACTTGGGGCCGGGGCCTGAGCGAATGCAAGTTGCTGCGGCCGCTGTCGAGGCGTTCGAACAGGCCCTCATACTCAATCCGGTGCTTCGGAGAACGATTGCCGAAGGCATGGAGGAGGCGAAGGGAATGATGAAGGATGAAGGATGAAAATCCCAATTTCAAATATCCGAGTTGGGGTAGGGTGGGCCTTGGCCTACTACAGAATAACTACGACGGATTCTCCACAGGCCGGGAAGGGTTCTTTGGCCGGACCTCGTTGAATAAATTGACAACCGCCGGTGGGAAGAAGGTGGGATCTGGTCGGATCTCGGGGTTGAATTTCCTCGAAGCGAGGAGATCTTCCCGGGCCGTTGCGCTGTGGGTTTGAGCGACGGTCCTATCCACCTCGGTGGTCGCCAACGATAGGTGAGCTGCGCCCCTGATCAACAACGCGGCCGCCTGAGCCTTGGAGTCGTCCAGGCTGATCTGGTGGAGGATTGTCGTCACCGAGTCATAGTTGCCTTTGAGATAGGCGGCCGCTGCTGTCCTGAGGTTTGTTGAAATCGCCTGAGTGTCGTCGGATGTTGGAGGAATGACGGGTTGATCCTCGGTGCGATCGGGTGGCATTGCGGTCTGCCTGGACTCGACAACGGCGATGGGAGGCATCGTCGGTGCCAAAGCCCCGGCGGCCCTTCGGTTTTCGACGGAGCGGTTGATCTGGATTGTCAGTGCGTCGAGGCTTCTTGTGACTTCGGTGGCCGAATGGGCGGTATCGGCCAGTGCCAGGAGGTCTCCTGCCTCGTGGTATCGGTTCATTGCCTCAGCGAGGATATCGATGCGTCTTGCGGTGTCGTTTCGCTGGGTTGCCCAGTGGGGATTCTCGGTCCCCAGGTCGGCGGCTTCGGTCAGAGAATAATCGGTCGAACTCAGCGCGCCGCGGGCCCCTTCGAGGTTCTGCTGCGCCGTCAGAAGCCGGTTGTCGAGGGCCTCTTTATCAACGGGGGGAACGGTCGGTTGTACATTCTTGGTAATCAAGAGCGCATTGAGTCTCTGCTCGACGGGCCCCAATTCCTCCTCCGAAGTGATGTTAAAGGTCCGCGACCGCTCGAGGTACTGCTGGGCGAGATCAGCATTGCCGCACAATAGATGGGCCCTGGCCAACTGGAGGTAGGGGAGGTAGTCGATCCGGCGCTGGGCGTAGGTTCTGACGCCCCGTTTAGGCTTGGGTTTGTCGACGACGGCGGCACCCAAGGCCTCGATCGCCTCGGTGGAGCATTGGCCGGCCTCGATGTGCTCCATGGCCAGATCGTAGTCTTCGTACCACCGGGCTGCCTCGGCACGGTCCTGGATTACAATCACAAGGGCGAAGAAGCACATTGCGATGACCCCGGGAACGCGGCATAACGATTCTCGATGCATTAATTGGATTATAAGCCCTTCAGAGATTCTGCGGTTGAGATTGAATTTGACCGGAGGCGGGGAGGCGGTTAGCCTGGAAGAAGGCAAATAATCGAGGTTAGGGAGGGACGATGCAATACCGAGGCTTGGTTTTTCTGTGTGTCGTGGTGGCATTGTTTGTGGCGGGCTCTGGTGAGGCCCAGTCCGATGGTTATGCCTTCACCGGGATCAACTTCAATTTCACCAATCCGGGGGCTCGCGCCCGGGGCATCGGAGGCGCTTTCGTCGCCATTGCCGACGATTCCACCGCCGCCCTGGCCAACCCCGCAGGATTGGCCTACCTCGATCGGGAAATCTCCCTTGAGTGGATTCGGGATGAAGAGGTATTTCCGGTGGGGCAGTTGACGCAGGGTGGGGTGGAAACTGAGATTTCGGGTGCCGGAATCTCGATCATTCCCAACGAAGATCCATTTCGTACAAGCGCGACCTCTTCGTTAAATCGGTTGAACTACGGATCGGTATTGATACCGCTGAAGAAGAACCGGTTGACGCTCTCGCTTTCGTATGGAGTTCTGGCCGATCTCGAGAGTCGATTCGAATCGGGTGACAGCGTAGTGTGTGTCGGTCTTGATGGTAGTGCTTCGATGCCTGGAGCCGGGGACGCGTGTACCTTGAGCTTCTTGGATCCTGAAGGCAGTCCGGTTCCCGTTCAGCATTTCGGTCAAAGCGTCACCTATTCCATGAAGACCGAAGTGGTTGGTGCGGCGTTGGGATACCGTTTGAGTGACCGTTGGTCCCTGGGGTTTGAGGTGGGCCTTGGGATGACAGAGTTCAACGGTCTGGCCGAGATCGATCGATCGTCGGCGGGCCTTGAAGACAGGTTCGAGCTTTCGACCGGTGACGACGAGGATCTGCTCTATACCCTGGGCGTGCTTTACCGGGCAGATTTCTGGGGTTTTGGACTGAGTTGGAGATCGGCGTCGAAATATAAGATCGACAACACGCTTCTCGACTCATCGGGGGGGGTGGTGGATGAATTCGTGCCCTTTGATGGGGATTTGACTGTGCCGGAAAGAGCGGCGGTTGGGGTGGCCTTCTACCCCTCGGACTCGTGGGTTGTGGCGGCGGAGATCACACGGATTCCCTATTCCGACGTCCTCTCCGAGATGCGGCCGTTCTCGGGGATCGAGACTGGCGCGGATATCAGGTACCAGATCGAAGATGTCATGGAACTCCATCTCGGCGCAGAGTACACGAAGTTCACCGACAAGAGAGGCTGGAGCGTCCGGGGCGGGTGGTGGCGAGATCAGACCCATTTACCCTTCGTAGATGAGCCCTATGAGGATGCCCGCAACGACGTCGATGATCGTGTCCGGGCGGTTCAAAGCACCGTTCGGGCCCGTTTTGAAGAGGACATCGATCACTTCACGCTGGGAGTCGGTTTATCGTCGGGAGTCGTTCGCATCGATGCGGCGATCGACTGGACTGACGCCTCGGGCACGGATTTCCTGGTGAGCGGCGTGTTTTATTTCTAGAGCATCTTGTTGGCCTTTGATTCTTGCAGACCTCGGATTGGAGACCGTATTGGTCTTCCATCGCGCCTCTGACCAATCCGGGTCCCACTCCGAGCGGGGGCGCTTCGCGCCGAGCGGGGGCGATTTTTCGGTGGGCAGTGGCCTCTTGCCCACGCTACCCGCTTCGCGGGCCCGAGCCTGTCGGCTCGGCAGGCCTTCGGCTTGGCGTCGGTTCCTACCCCCGAAGGCCGGGGCTGGGGGCCAGGATCACTGCACCGCGTTTCTCTCAACCCCCAATGATGCCAAGAGGGCTTCGGCGGTAGGTTCTTCGAAGGTTGCCGAGCGTTTGATGATGGTGCCTGAGCCGATGTCGACATCGAGGGCCCGGGTGGCGCCGTTGCGCTCCAGGGTCACGGCATAGCGTCCCGGCTCGAGGTCGAGTCGCATCGGTGTGGCTCGGTCTGTTGGAAGTGGGACCTTGGCTCCATCGGCCGCGATGATGCTTTCGACGGAGGCCCAGGGATGAGCATCGAGAATGACGGTCCCGGGATCGGGGGCGGGGATCGTCCGGCCCAGTGTCCACCATAGCCCCAAGGCGACGATGATGACGGCCGAAGCCAGGGCCGCAAGCAGCGGCATCCGTGATTTTTTCTGTTCCTTCGGTGTTGCCCTCAGGCCGGTCGGCAGGACGATGGTCCGGTCTTCGCCGGGGTGTGCCTCCAACTGAGAGCCGGCGATCTTGCCCGATGGAACTGCAAGGGTCGGTTCGAGAATTCCCGGGGGGCCGCTGGAATGCGACTCCAGGCTGGCCCGGTCGAGAATGGCCCGGAGGTCGGTGGCTTCGGCGGCGGCGGACTTTCCCGCCTGGGCACCGAGATCTTCCTTGGTGTCTCCTGCGCCGGCCTTCTTGGGTAGGTGTTGGCAGCGCAGGAGGATCCTCTCGGTTTCCTTGTCATCCCATTCGAGGTGATCCTCGACGACCTTGAGGTTTTTCGAGAAGGTTGCGGCGTCGGAGGGACGACGGTCGGGGTCCTTGGCCAGAGCATGCATCGTGACGGCCCTGAGATCCGTCGGAATCTTCCGATCGGGGTCCGAGGTCCGGAAGGGTTCCGGCGGGTTGAAGAGGTGACCGGCGATATAGCCGGAAACGTCGGTGTTGCCGAAGGGATGTTTGCCCGTCAGCATCTCGTAAAGGACGATGCCAATCGAATAGAGGTCGCTCTTGGCATCGATGATGATGCCTTCCTTGTTCTTGAAGAGTTCGGGTGAGGCATAGCGGACCTTGCCGATGAAGCTGCCCTCCGCCGTCAGACCTGTTTCGGCGCCGACAAGCTTGGCGATGCCGAGATCGATCAGTTTGGCGGTGACCTGACCCTTGTCGGCCTGCTGGACCATGACGTTGTCCGGGGAGAGATCTCGGTGGATGACGCCCTTATCGTGGAGGTAGGCCAGGGCGTCGAGGACCTGTCGGATGACCTCGATATTGAAAGCCGGTGACGGTGGTCCCCAGCGGGTCAGAACCTGTTGCAGGGTGAAGCCGTTGACATACTCCATCACCAGAAAGGCCTGGCCGTCGGCTTCGATGGCGAAGTCGTAGACCTGTGCAATGCCCGGATGGCGGAGATTGCCGGCGAGGCGGGCCTCGTGGGTGAAACGGGTCCGCATCTCCGCGTCGGCGACCAGTTGGGGTTTCATGATTTTGATGACGCGGATACGATCGAGGAGGCGGTGGCGGACCTTGTAGACGGCGCCCATGCCGCCCTCAGAGATCTTTTCCAGGACCTCGTACTTGTCCTCAACTGCCTGTAGCTGGTGCTTCATTAAGCCGGACCTCTCATGGGGAGCATTGTAGCAACGCGGCGGATCCGGAACCAAAGACCGCCAGGCACGCCAGGAGGAAGAAAATATAGACCCCTCCTGTGTTTCCTTTGCGAGCTTTGCGATCTTTGCGAGAGAACTGTCTTCCTCCGCGCCCCCACCAGAAGCCGTCGCTTAACTGAAGGTCACCGCCGCCAGCCAAACACTCCGGCCGGCGAACAATCCCAAGAACACAATGCCTCTCGCAAAGATCGCAAAGACCGCAAAGATGAAGAATGAGGAACACCCCTGTTTTCCCTCTGCGCATTTCGCGAGAGATTGCCGCCCATGTTCACTGCCGCTTACCCAGAATCGTCGTGCCGTCGCCGACCTTGTTATCGACGATCGAGGCATAGGAATAAACGGCGCCTTTTTCGGAGGCCACCGATACGAAGGCGATGGCTTCGCGATAATTTCTGTTCAGTCCCATGTCTCGAAAGACCTTGTTGACCTGGAATTGACCATGTGGAGGGACCGAGTATGTCTTCGACGCCAGGAAGAACATCGAGGCGCCGTCGGTGTCAAACAGAACGACCGTCACCTCGGCCGGGGAGCCCTCAAACTCGGCAAAGCCCAGGTTACAGCGGAAGGCCTGAGTCTGCTTCAGGCTGTCGAGCAACCAGATCTCGCCCGGACGGGCCATATCGCCCCGGGCCAAACCGGGGATGTTCTGTCCTACGGTGCTTTGATCAGGCAGCACGTTGTAGGTCCTGGAGTTGACGATGAGGCCCTGTTGAGCATGGATGTGCAGACTGCCGACGCCGTTGTCGGCTTTGGGGAAGACGTCTTCGATCACGTCTTCGCTGAAGAACATCGCCCCGGCGGGCAATTCTCTGAATGCCTTCAGCCTTTCCCCGTTGGGCGGAACGTATACCAGTCGCAAGACTTGGTCGCTGTCCCCAGGATTGAGGATCGAAACCTCGGATCGCCAGACGGTCTGGTTGCTGCCCGGGGCCCTGGCGACAACGGCGATGAGGAAGTGGGAATCACCACTCTCCCCGGCCTTGGCGGAGGAGCCCGCACCGGCTTGGAGCGAGTGGACCGCATCCAGGGTCGTGGCATCGCCGGTCGTCTGATCGATGACCGAGCCGATCGCTGCGATCTTGCCCTCGCCGGCCACAGAGAGAATGGCATAGCCGGCGTCAAGATGTGAGACCCCGAAATGGGTCATTGGTTTCTGCCATTTGGTCCGGGAGGGAACGGTGACAGAAGTCTTGGCAACCTCTTGGCCCCTGAAATTGAAGATCAGCACGTTGACGGTCGCATCGTGCCCGCTGGTCTCCTGGAAGAGGAAATTGGTTCGGAAGGCGTCGTCCTGCTTGAGGCCGACGATGAAGACCGATCCGTCGTCGGCTCCAAAGACATCGTTGGTCGTGATGCCGCCGATACCCTGGCCGAAGGTCGACTCACCGGTCGTGTTGAACGTCCGTGTGTTGGCGATGACCGGGGTGTCGGCATCGATCCAGAGGCTGCCGCTGGTGTGGACTCCGAAGAGTTCCTGGACCAGGTTGTCGAAGTGGATCGCCGAGTGGGGCGGGATGGTTGATGGTCCAGCCACCAGGACGGCGCTCTTATGGTTGTCGGGGACGAATTCAACGATGACCTTGCTGTCCTCGTTGCCGGGATTGACGATCGATCCCTCGGTCACCCAATAAGTGTCATTCGCCCCGTGAACGCCACCAACCGCGGCCGGGACCACGAGGTTCGTATGCTTTCGGCCGTTCCTTCCGGTGCCTTCGGGATCCTCAAAGCAATCCTCCGGACAGGACCATGTGGTTTCTTCGGGCTCACAAATGGTGTTGCCACAGGTGGCAATGGGGGGGTTGACGGTGATCGTCTGAGTCACGGTCGACAGACCGTTGCTGTTGGCGATCGCCAACTCGACATCGTGGGCGCCCGCGCTCTCGAAGATGTGGGTCGTGTGTTGCATGGAGGCGGTTGACCCGTCGTCGAAGGTCCAGGTCCAGAGATTCGGTGGGCCAACCGACCGATCGACACAGCGAACGGGCTGACCGGCGGTCGGTTCGGGTGGCCACCAGGAGAAATCAGCCTGAGGCGGGGCGCTACATCGACCGCTGGAGTTGACCCGGACGGCAGTAGAGAATGGACCGATCTCGGTGTCGTCTTCCAGGATGAGCCATGCCCGAACCGGTTTGAGGCCGCGAGTGGCGAAGGTGAATGCAGTCGTCATGCAGTTTTCGTTATCGATCGGGGCGCAGGTGAAATTGCCCTGGTTACCGTCGCAGCCCAGCCCTCCGAAGGCCCACCGAACTGCCTTGACCTCGATAGGCGGAGAGAGCTGGAAGTTGACGGCTTCGCCAATGTTGGGATTGTCGTTGGTGCTCGTCAGTGTGATCTCAATATCGGGAGGTAGAACTTCGAAGTGGTGTTCGGCCAACCCCAGGATTGCGCCGTCGACATCCAGGGCCCACAGGAATACCCGGTAGGCGCCTTCTCGCCGGTAGATGTGCGTGGGGTTTTCCTCGGTGGAGGTCTGGCTGTCTCCGAAGTCCCACAGTCGGGTGGCAAAGCTCCCGCCGATATCTTCGGTGAACTCGATCGGTGTTAATGCCTGGGGTGCTCGCGGGTCCCAGTCGAAATCGACCGGGATGCTAATTCGGACGTCGATGGTTCGCGTTCGGGTGCTGGTGTCCATGATCTTGACGTCACCGCGTCTTCCGGTCAGGGTGATCGTATATTGGCCCGGAGACGCGAAGGTGTGGACAGGATTTGGTTCTTCCGATGTTGAACCGTCCCCGAAATCCCAGGACCACGACGTTGGATCGCCACGCGAGACATCGGTGAAACTGACGGCCTCGCCGGGGTTGGGAGTGTAGGGGGTCCAGAGGAAATCGGATTCGAGGGGCGCTTGGCCGACCTCAATGGTCTTGGTAGAGGATCGTTGAATTGCCCCGTCGGGGCCGAAGGTGACCGTCAGGGTGACGTTGTAGTTCTTTGTGGCGTCAAACCAATGGGTTGGATTCTGGAGGGTCGAGAATCTCCCGTCTCCAAAGTTCCAGAGCCAGGTGGTGGGTTCGCCTCGGGACAGGTCTTGAAAGGCAACCGCCTGGCCGGCGTGCACTTCGGGAGGCGTCCAGGAGAACCGGGCGCGGTAGGGATCGTCGTTGACGTACAGCTGTTGGGTGGCCGATCCGGAGAGCCCGTCCGGGTTGGTAACGATCAGCTTGACGTCGAAGGTGCCTCCCTCGGTGTAGACGTGTGATGGGGAACGGTTGGTGCTGGTCTGCCCATCTCCAAAGTCCCAGAGCCAGGTGAGGACTTCGCCCTCGGAGAGATCGGAGAAGCGAACGACCGTGCCGACGTCGGGCTCATTGGGCGTCCACTCGAACCAGGCCCTCGGTGCGGGCTCGAGAATCTCGATTGTCTGTTGACTGGTCGAGGTCACGTCGGGGTTGTCGGACCGTGAAACCGTCAATGTGACGGCGAACTGCCCGGTTTGCTCGTAGACGTGGATGGGATCCTTTTCCTCGCTGGTGTGCCCCTCTCCGAATAGCCACAGCCAGGTATCGGGTTCGCCGCTGGAGAGGTCGAAGAACTTGACGTTCATCCCGGCCTGTGGCTTGGGCGGCTTCCAGGCGAATGCCGCGGTCATCGGCGCGTCGGAGACGGTCAGTTGGTGGGTTGCCGACGATGCCTCGGTATCGGGGCGGGTGATCGTCAGGGTGACCGGGTAGTCCCCGACCGCAGTCCAGTAGTGGGTGGGATGCTGGTTGTCACTGCTGTGGCCGTCTCCGAAGTCCCAGTGCCACCCGGTTGGGTCGCCGGTCGAAAGGTCGGTAAAGGCCACGGTCTCCTCGATGCTGGGCAGTTCCGGACTCCAGGTGAATTCCGCCGCAAAGGGCGCCGCCACGGTGATTGTATGTTCCATGACGGCGGTTGAGCTGTCCGAGTCTCGGGAGATTTCGAAGGTAACTAGGTATTGGCCCGGGTTCTCGAATACATGGTGGGGGTTGACTTCGTCGCTGGTGGTGCCGTCTCCGAAATCCCAGATCCAGGAATCCGGCCTCCCGCTGAGATCGGGGTAGAAGACGACGTCCTCTCCTGCAACTGGTTCAATAGGCCTCCAGGTGAAATCGGTTTCCAGGGGTAGGAGGTCGTGAGTCATGATCGAGACGTCGTCGACCAGCCACCAGGTGCCGTTGCCGGTATTGGAGGTGCCGGTGTTGGTCATCTCGAAGTGAATGTTGTGGATGCCGCCATCGGCGGCGAAACTGATGGGGATGGTCTCCTCGATCCAGTCATACTCGGAGCCAGTCCCCGGTAGAGGTCGATTTATCCAGATCTGGGTGTTGTCGACCCAGAGGACCAGGGCATCGACACTGTTTTCGGATTGTTGGAGTCGTTTCCACCAGAAGGTGAGATGGGCTTCGCCTTGGCCGAACTGGACCAGTTGTGAGAGCCATGCCTGGTCCGGCTCCGGGTAGTAGTCCGAACCGAAGTGGGCATACCAGTCGCCGGTATGGGTGCGCCAGCCTCGACTGGTCTTCGTGGGATCGACATACCTGATGACCGTTTGATTGAGTTGGGAGTACTCGGACCAGAATGGGTTCTCGTTTCCCAACTCGAAGCTGCCGTCTTCGATCGCCTCCCACCACTCCTGTGCCTCCAGGGGAGGGGCCTGCATGGCCAGTACGAGGGATACGGCCAGAAACGAACACAGAAGAACGCCTGAATCTCTCATCGCCTCACCTCTTTTGTCGAATCACTCTTTTGAGTTTATCACCGATGATTTGCCGCCGTGCGGAGTGTATGTAGACCTCCATTGTCTTCCTGAACTGAGCGATTCTCATCGGCGACCTGCGCCAAGTCCTTGGACCCTGGTGTGCCCACGCTGGTCGCTTCGCGACCTCCACGGCTTCGCCGTGACCGCCCTCCGGG
>JAOZPW010000319.1 GCA_029932545.1 Thermoanaerobaculales bacterium
CCACAATAAACCCAGCGCCCCCAAAAAACCGAAGGGGACGAGACCCGAAGCTCAAGAGAAAATAGACCGTCAGGAGGTCGAGCAGAACCGGCAGTGTGCGCCCAAGGCCGTACTTGCTGGTGTGGTGTCGGCGCTCTCGGTCATTGACCTCGATCTCCGTGATTCGAGCACCATACTGGCTTGCGATGGCGGGAATGAAACGGTGGAGCTCGCCGTACAGGTGAATATGCTCCAAGAGCTCACTTCGATACGCCTTGAGGGAACAGCCGTAGTCGTGAAGCACAACCCCGGTGCTTGACGAGATCAGGCGGTTGGCGACGAAACTCGGCAATCGCCTTGAAAAGAACCCCCCTTTTCGCTTGACGCGCCAGCCGCTGACGATGTCGAAGCCCTCGTCAAGACGTTGCAGGAACCGCGGGATGTCTTTGGGGTCGTTTTGAAGATCCGCATCCATGGTCACCACAATTGGCGCCCGCGCCTGCTCGAAACCGGCTGAGAAGGCTGCAGTTTGCCCAAAGTTACGACGAAATCTGATGATCCGCCATCGAGGGTCGCCATGGTGAACCTCAGCCAAACGAGCGAATGATGCGTCGGTGCTCCCGTCGTCCACCGCCACCACTTCCCAGCGCTTGTCGAGACTCTCGAGAACCGTGGTCAACTCATCGTAGAGGGAGGGAATATTGTTCTCTTCGTTGAAGACCGGAACGATGACGCTGATCTCGGGACGATCAATCATGGCGGCCCAAGTCCTTCAGCATCAGGGAAAAAGCATTGAACGATCGACCAGTTGTAACATCGGTTCATTTTATCACGGACTGGAAGCCCAACCTGGCCTCTAATACAACGGAAACTTCGCCGTAAGTGCATACACCTCGGCCTTGACGGCCTCCATCTCTGCATGGAAGGCGTCGAGTTTGACCTGATTTTCTTTATCTTCGTCGGCTCTCAAGACGCGGTCAATCAGGGTGGCAATGATCTCCATCTCGGTAATGCCCATACCCCTTGAAGTGATGGCCGCGGTGCCGATGCGCAGGCCCGAAGCGATGTAGGGTTTGCGGGTGTCGAAGGGCACGGTGTTCTTGTTGACGGTGATGTCCGCCAGACCAAGCCAGCGCTCAGCCTTCTTGCCGGAAATGAAGTCGGCGCCCAGATCGATCAGGAAGAGGTGGTTATCGGTCCCCCCGGAGACAATGCGCCAGCCCTTGGCTTTGACGGCCGCGCACAGGGCAGCTGAGTTTTCGATTACTTTTTGCTGATAGTCCTTCCACTCTGGTTCGAGGGCCTCGGCGAAGGCCACCGCCTTGGCGGCGATCACGTGCATCAACGGTCCACCCTGCAGGCCGGGGAAAACTGCCTTGTCGATCGCCGCAGCCCACTCCTCGGTACACAAGATCATGCCGCCCCGGGGACCCCGCAGGGTCTTGTGGGTCGTCGTGGTGACGAAGTGGCAGTGGGGCACCGGTGAGGGATGAAGCCCCGTGGCCACTAGGCCGGCAATGTGGGCCATATCGGCCAACAACAACGAACCGGCCTCGTCGGCAATGGCTCGCATGCGTTCAAAATCGATGATGCGCGGATAGGCAGAGGCGCCGCAGACGATCAGGCGCGGCCTGTGTTCGAGGGCCAACGTACGCAAGATGTCATAGTCGATCGTCTCGGTCTCCTTGTCGACTCCGTAGGCGACGACGTTGTACTCGATCCCGGAGAAATTCAAGGGGTGACCGTGGGTCAGATGGCCGCCATGGTTCAGATCCATGCCCAGGAGGGTGTCACCAGGCTTCATCACGGCCAGGTAGACGCCCATGTTGGCCTGGGCGCCGGAATGGGGTTGCACATTGGCGTGATCGGCGCCGAAGAGCTCTTTGGCCCGATCCCGCGCGAGGTCTTCGGCAACATCAACATGCTTGCATCCTCCGTAGTATCGCTTGCCGGGATAGCCTTCGGCGTATTTGTTGGTCATGACCGAACCCATCGCCGCCATGACACCCAGGCTGACAAAATTCTCCGAGGCGATCAGCTCGAGACCTTCGTTTTGCCGATATCGCTCGGCCTCCAGGGCCTCGGCGACTGCCGGATCACTTGCCGCAACACAGGCGTTGTGCATTTCAAAAAAATCAGCTCTATTACATTCGGTCATGATGTCTCCCTTTGGTCGAGTCGTCTTCAGGCTCGAGTCCGGTTCATATCTCGATCTTGTCGACGCGCCGCTGGTGCCGGCCGCCCTCGAATGGCGTGCTCAGGAATACCCGAACGACCTGCTCGGCCACTCCGACGCCCAAGACCCGCGCTCCCAAGCACAGAACATTGGCGTCATTGTGACGACGTGCCATCGCTGCAGTGTAGGCGTCGTGGCAGAGAGCCGCCCGAATTCCGGCGTGCCTGTTGGCCGACATGCTCATCCCCAGGCCCGTCCCGCAAATCAAGATGCCCTGGACCGCATCGCCCCGAATGACGCCCTCGGCCAATCGATGAGCGAAGTCGGGATAGTCGACCGATTCCACGCTGTCGGCGCCGAGGTCGATGATTTCATGGTGGATCTCCTTGAGAAAATGCACCAGATGTTGTTTGAGATCAAATGCCGCATGGTCCGAAGCGATCAGGATCATCGCAAACCTCCAGGGAAACTCTGATCGGGCGTCGGCTGCTCGAGGGAACGGTATTCCTCAAGGGCAAAACGGTCGCTCATGCCCGCAAGGTGATCCACGACGAGGCGGACGAAGCCCGGCGACGCATGGTAACGATCGCGAACCTCCTTCGCAACCATACCCAGCGACACCTCTCGGAGATAGGGGAAATCCAGCTCATCCCGAGCGCGTAACAATACGTATGAAGGCAGGGTCCGGGGATTGAGCCAGAAGGCACGAAAGAGGGCCGTCAGCACCTTGCGTGCCCTCCAGTCCTGTCGGTTAACCTGAGGGTGGTTGATGATGAATCGGTAGATGAAGGCCTTGAGTTCAATGAAGAGCCGATGAACATCGTCTGAAAACCATACTGCCGCTCGTGGAATGGACGGCTTCGCTTCGCGGAACGACCGGCGATCGGAGAACCTGTGTCGTGCCGCCAACAAACGCAACATCGCCGCCGAGTTCTTGATGACGTCTGTGACGAAGAGACTGATCATGCCTCGGATCAAGAGATTCTGGCGCAGCCATCGGCGGTCTTCGTTTTGGTACTCCGAGCCCAGTCCCTCGATGACAACCTGGGCTATTTCCAACCCCTCCACCTCATCGAGCCGAACCGAGCCCGCCCTGAGGCCATCCTCAAGATCGTGAGTCTGTTGGGCGATCTCGTCGGCTACCGCCACGGTCTGTCCTTCAAAATGGCAGGCGTCTGCAAGGGCAAGACCCTCCGGGTTGGGCAAGGGAAAAGCGAAGTCCTCGCTCCACGAAGTGTGCTTGAGGATGCCTTCCCGCACCTGGTCGGTGAGGCCCAACCCCGGATGGTCATACCGGCGCTCCAGAAGATCGACCACTCGCAGTGAATGGTAGTTGTGCTTGAAAGTTCCGGCAGCAGCCACGACCTCGGAGGACAGAGACACCTCAGACACCTCGCCCGCGAGGATTTCCTTCAACACCGTCTCCCCGGTATGGCCGAAGGCGGTGTGGCCGAGATCATGCCCCAGAGCAATCGCCTCGACGAGGTCTTCGTTCAGCGCGAGCGCCCTTGCGATGGTCCGGCCCGCCTGCGCCACCTCCAGGGTGTGGGTCAGGCGGGTCCTGGGATGATCCTCCAGGTGGGGAACGAAGACCTGGGTCTTGTGTTTCAGGCGGCGAAAGGCCCGGGAGTGGATGATCCGGTCACGATCCCTTTGAAAGGCCGGACGGAGCAAATCATCAAGATCCTCAACCCCGGAACGCACTGCTTCGACCGAAGGAATCGCCCACGGAGCCAGCCGCTGACCCTCGTCGTTCTCAAGGTGCCGCCTATCACGAATCTCAAACGTATCCCATACCATGAGTCAACGAACCTCCCTCATTGAACAGCGATCCAAGGATACAAGATTCGGGAAGCAAGCTTTCCTCGCCCATCGCCTCCCTTTCGGCTGCGGGCTTCGCCCTTTCGGCGGACCCTTCTAACCCGCACTTCTCACCAGTGTCCGGCTGCAAGGCGCGAACCACAACGACCTTCGGCGTTTT
>JAOZPW010000066.1:0-452 GCA_029932545.1 Thermoanaerobaculales bacterium
GCTCGAAGATCTGACCCTGCTGCCCGGCGCCCTCTCATCAGCCGCAGAGACCACGGGAGAGGTTCCGAAAGAACCTTGCCAGGGGGGCACACTCGACCTTGTCGATGCCCTGGTTTTCATTCGCTACCTGATAATGGGAACTGAGATCACAAAACCTGACGACCTGGCCTCCGTCAACATCGAGATCTCCCCGATCAGTCACCGTATTGTCGCCTTGCCCTTCGAACACGCCGACGGCCGCCTGCGATGCGCCGTCACCGGGACGGTAGTCCGGGGGGAATAGCTGTCAGCTATCAGCTGTCAGCTGTCAGTTCAGTTCGCTTTCTTAGGATTCAAGGCGTTAATTTTTTCATGTCCTCTGGGGACCTCTCCGCAGAGTTCGTTACAATCAGGTATGTTGGTTCGACTCGAGGTTGTTGAGGGACCAGAGGCCGGCCGTTTCTTTGAATTCT
>JAOZPW010000066.1:462-9093 GCA_029932545.1 Thermoanaerobaculales bacterium
CAGTCTGCGGTGGCGGGCGCCAGCTCACGACAACACAAAGGAATCGCCGAAGGCTCATTTTGTTCTGGAGCCGACGGCGGACCAACAGATTTCCCGGTACCATTTTCTGCTAGATATCCGACCACCTCAATGTCTGGTTCAGGACCTCGAAAGCAAGAATGGAACCTACGTCAACCACCAGAGGATCCAGCGCCAACATCTCAAGGATCTGGACGAGATCCGGGCCGGACAGACTGTTCTGCGGATTCGCATTCCCCAGTGGCACAACAAGACCGTCGAGGATGAAGACCCGGGCTCGGAACTCCCGGGGCAATCTCCTTCGGTGTTCGTCACTCAACGGGAGGCCCTCGAACCCCTGCTGGAGAGTACGCCCCCTGCGTCGAGCCGGGCTTTCCCCTGTTACGGCTGCGACAGGGACCTCGGGCGCTGGGCTCATGCGGACGAATGGGCCAACGAACTTCCCGGTGCCCGCTACCTCTGCCCAACCTGCACGGCGGCACAGAAATCACCAAATATCACCAGGGATACTCTCGGGAACTATCGGATTCTCAGAGAGATCGGCCGTGGGGGTATGGGCGTGGTCTACAAGGCCGTACACGAACCGACCCGTCGATTGTGTGCGGTCAAGGAGATCCTCCCCGATGCGGCTGGAGATGAGAAAACCCTCAAACTCTTCGACCGGGAAATTGGCGTGCAGTCGATGGTGATCCACCCCAACCTGGCAAGGATTCTCGAGCGTGGCCGTGACGGCGACCGTTTGTTTTTTTCTATCGAGTATCTCGAGGGGGGTGATGCCCACAATCTGGTGTCCGAAATCTTCAGGGGTCCGGTCAATCCCCGCCTGGCCTCGCTCATCACATGCGACGTTCTCAGGGGGCTTCAGGCCCTTCATGACTACGGTTTCGTACACCGTGATCTCAAACCCAGAAATCTGCTACTGAGTCGGGCTCATGACGATCCCATGATGTCGGCCAAAATCACAGACTATGGACTGGCAAAGTCCTTCGAGGAGGCCGGAAATTCAATGTTCGACTTTACGCGGGTTGGGGAGGTTGCCGGCTCGATGATGTTCATGGCCCCGGAGCAGATTCTCGACTACCGTTTTGTCAAACCGCCAGCCGATGTCTACTCCGTCGGTGTCAGCCTATACTTCTTGCTGACAAGGAAGTTTTCCATCGACTTCCCTGGCGCGCCCTCCCCTGGAGGCAAAGGGCAGAAACAGGCGCGACACCCAATCCACGCAATGATCGAAGACCAGCCGATTCCAATCCTCCAACGCCGGCCGGAACTTTCACCCGAACTCGCCAAGGTGGTCGACAAGGCCGTTCAAAAAGACATTGGTCTGAGGTATTCAACCGCTGATCAGTTTCTGGAGGCGCTGGAAGCTGCCCTCCCCGGAATTCCAGCAGCATGACACCGGAGTGGGACGACCAGGTACCTGTCACCGAGGCAAGTCCTGACAGCCCTGCCCCCGCGACCGAAACCGGGCGTGGCGGCCTCACTGCGAGAATCACCCCGCCTGGTTCGTTGTTATGGCAAAGCGGTGAGGTCATCGACGGGCGGTACGAGGTCCGTGAGGTTCGACGAGGGGGCATGGGTGAAGTCTATTTCGTTTTCGACCGTGCCCTGGCCCTTAATCTGGCCGTCAAGACGCCCCTGCCCAAGACACTGGCCACCCAAAGCGGCCGGCTTCGCTTCCTGAGAGAGGCCGAGGCCTGGATCGGTCTTGGCCTCCATGTCAACATCTGCGCTGCCTATTACGTTCGGGAGTTGGGTGGTGTTGCCAGGCTGTTTATCGAGCTGATCGACGGAGGCGGACTTGACGAGTGGATCAGAAATGACCGATCCGGAGACATCTCTCAACGCCTTGACCTGGCAATTCAAGTGGCCTCGGGAATGCAACACGCCCACACTTTTGGCTGGACTGACGACACCGGAACCGAGCACCGGGGCCTTGCCCACCGGGACCTCAAGCCCGCCAACATTCTGGTCGGATCGGATGGTATCGCCAGGGTGACTGATTTCGGTCTGGTCGGCCGGGGATTCACGACCGAAGAGCCCACCGGGTTGGAAAGTGATGATCTCCGAGCTGAACTGGAGCCAGTTGACGGAATTTGGAAGACCGTGACTTTGGGGGGTGGCGTCATGGGTACTCCGCCGTACATGCCCCCGGAACAGTGGGGAGGCGGCCACGGCGCCGGTAAACCGGCGGATATTTATGCGTTTGGGTGCATTCTTTTCGAGCTGTTCTGCGGGCGACGCCCCTTTGTACTTTCGGATATTGATCGCAAGGCCCGTGCAGAACTCCAGCTCGCCCAATTGGAGGAACTCCACCGTCTTTCGCCTCCCCCCAACCCTCAAGAGCTCAACGACCAGATTGACGGTGATCTTGCAAATCTGATGCTTCAGTGTCTGGAAAAGGATCCCTCGAAGAGACCGACCTCGTTTTCAGAGATCCGCCACCGATTGGTCGGTCTGTTCAATCGTCTGATCCCACTCCCTTACCACAGACCCAATCCCCAGGCGCATCAACTCCTCGCCGATGCGCTCAATAACCAGGGGGTGTCCTACGCCACTCTCGGCCAACCCAAGAGGGCGGAACAGGCGTGGAAAGACGCGCTTGCAAACGACCCTCACCATATCGAAGCGACGTTCAATCTGGCCTTCTTTCGATGGCAAACACGTGGTGCCGGAGATACGGAAACGCTGGCTCGGATGGAGGAGATTCTCAGGAGTGATGCGGCCGGATGGAAAGCTCGGCACCTCGCCGGGAAACTGTGCCTGGCCGTTGGTGATTGGCAGAAGGCGGTCGAACACCTCGAGGAAGCCCATCGGAACTCCAACGGTTTGCCGGAGGTTGCTCGCGACTACGCAGTGGCTCTTTGCAGCCGTGGGATCTTCCAGGATCAGACCGCAAACTCACAGGAAACCGTTGACATTCTGGCCAGTTGTGGCGGCCCTCTTCGGTTCGATCCCTTGCTGTTGACAACCTACGCTCTGGCTATGCGGGATCTCGGACAAGAATCCAAAGCGGCCGGCCTCTACAAAGAGGCACGCCGCCACGATCCAAGTCTCCCTCTCGATCTCCAGCAAGGCGCCCGCCACCTGATTCCGGCTTTCAGCTTCGTCAATCGTCTCCAGGGCTTTTCCGGAAGAGTGCTCAAGCTCACCATCGATCCCTCGGGCCAAACGGCAGCAACTGTGCTTCAGGACGGCGCCATCTGTATATGGAATACGAAGAATCGTGAGATCGAACGGATCTTGCGATCTCGGGGTGATCGTCCACGCTGTTTGGCGCTCTCACCGGACGGTGGTCATCTTCTATCGACCTCCGAAGGTGATCCTGTCATCGTCTGGAATACCGAAACCGGGATCTCAAGTCACCGACTTCAGGCCCACTCGGGCTTTCTCAACGCGCTGAAAATCACTGGGGACGGTCGGCGGATCATAGGGGTCGGGACGACCGGCAAACTCAACGTATGGAACTTTGAGAGTCGCTCACTGATCAACGTCCATTCAATTCACACCAGTTTTCTGACTGATCTGGCCCTGTCCGCCGATTGCAGAACGGCGATCACTGGGGGCAGTGGCGGCAAGGTGCTTGTGGTTGACCTTGATGACGGTGAGATCCTCTCAAGACCTGAACGGCATCTCCTTGACGTCAGTGCGGTCACCATATCTCAAGGGGGACGGATTGCCCTTTCCGGTGACGAGGGCGGCGAGATTCGCGTATGGGATCTCTCTGAAGGGCGTCTTCAGAGGTGTCTCAACGGTCACAAGGGCAGCATTCGCCATCTCGCCATCGACACCAGTTCTTCAACGTGCCTCTCGACAGACTCAAAGGGTTCACTCCGGCTTTGGGACCTCGAGACCGGCGGTTTGCGCGCCTGTATCACCTTGGGGGAAGACGCACACGCCGCGACGGCAACACCGGACCGGCACACCGTCCTTGTTGCACACGGTCCGGCCGGTCTTTCGCATTTCGATTTCGCAGCAGCGCCTCAATCCATGCTGACGTGGGCCGTGGCTTCGCCCGTGACAGTCCGTGAGGCCGAGGCCCGTGCCGAGGGATTTGCCGCCCATCTGACCAAGGCTCGAACACTGTTGTCCACAGGGCACACTGCCGGCGCCATCACCGAGATCAATAGTGCCCGATCAATCCCGGGATACGCCCGGCACGAGGAGGCACTCAGCCTTACCGCTTCCGCCGGCCGCGCCTCCCCAAGGGATGGGCTCATGGGGGCATGGCCCGAAGAGGTCTTCACCAACCATCAGGCGAAGGTCAACAGCGCCTGCATACACCCGTCAGGAGAGAACGTCCTGAGCGTGGGCGCCGATCGGCGTGTACTCCTGTGGCAGTTGCACACCGGCACGGTCGTCCGCTCATTCGAACCGGTAAAAACCCCGGATTTGGCTGCTGTCTTTCTCCCCGAAACGGGTCACTACGCCACAGCCGGGCTGGAGAACGTTGTTCACCTGTGGGATCTCAGTAGCGACACCGCTGTCCAGATCTTCGAGGGACACCAGGCTCAAATCAACGACCTCGCCGCCGCCGGCAGCCTGGTTCTCAGTGGATCTTCAGACCACACTGTCCGGGTATGGGACGCCCAAACCGGAGTCTGTCTCCAGGTCTTCGACGGTCACACCGGTGAGATCCTTGCCGTAGCCATCTCTCCTGACGCACAGATGTGCGCCTCAAGCGGAGAGGACCAACTCCTCCTGTGGGACCCCCTGACAGGACTGGACCTCTTCGCTCTCGCCGGTCACGATGAATCGCCTTCCGCCATCGCCTGGTCCGATGACGGCAGGACACTCCTTTCAGGCGCTCGAGACGGCCAACTTCGATTGTGGGACGTCAGCAACGGTCACTGCCTCCGAACAGTCGAGGTTGACCAGGGTGTCGCATCAGTGGCCCTGTCACCTGATGATCGATACGCCTTGACGGGAGGTCTTGAAGGGGCCGTTCAACTCTGGGATATCCGATCACGGCAGTGTTTGAGGACCTTCGACGGTCACGTCGGTTCGGTACCATCGGTGGCCTTTACGCCGGACGGACAACGCTGTCTTTCCACCGGTGAAGACGGTACCGTCCGCCTCTGGTACCTCGACTGGCACACGACCCCTGAGCAAGGGAACGACTGGAGCGAACAGGCCAGACCCTACCTTGAGATCTTTCTCTCTCGGCATTCCCGCGGGTCGGACGGACCGAAATGGGGAGACAAGGATTTTCGACATCTGCTCGACGATCTTGCCAGGCGACGCCTCGGTCAATTAAGGCCTGATGACGTGCTCCTCAACCTCGAAAAGATGGCGGCTGACTGGAGCGATCGAGACATCAGCGCCACCTCAATGACCCGGCTCATTCGGCCTCAGCGTCCGGTGTCAGCCACCCGGCGGAAAAGAGCCAAGAAAAAGCTGCTTTGGAGAGTGACGACAGGCTTCGCACTCTTGATCTTGATCCTGGTCATCAACGCTATGGTGTCGTCAACCCGGCTCAGCATCTCACCTGAGCGAGATGCCGACGTTCGGCGGTCGGCCCTCGAGGCCCGCATACCTTATGGGATCAATCTCGGTGCTGCCACGGCCTGCGATAAGGGAGGTTTTCGGTACTACCTGGAGACTTTCATCGAAGGCACCGAGGAGCCGTTCGAAATCGACACCGCTGCCCGGTGTCTTGTGCAACTGCAGGATTCTCGAACCGTTATGCCTCTCCTCGATCTCCTGCGCACCCATGATTCTTCCGGCACCTATGGTCGCGAACCGGACCTCAATCGAGTGCCGGTGTCCCTGGAGGATGTTCTCTCGATCCTGGTTCCCATAGGGGACATCGGCCGCCGAGAGTTGCAAGAAGCCCTGGTTGACGCCGACGAGAGCATTCGTCGAACGGCAGCCCGAGCATTAGCTGCAAATGGCAGCAAACGGGCCGTCCTGACGCTGTTGGAATCGGCCGGGGATCGAGAACCGATCGTTCGAATCGCCGTCTCCCAGACCCTTGAGACCATCGTCACCACTGGTGTTATCGGCAAAGAGCGGGCCTTCGAGTTATTTGAACAGATGGCCGGGGACACTTTCCCGGAAGTCCGGACCAATGTCGCTCAGAGCCTTGGGATCTTCAGAGGTTCACGGCCGAGGCGTTTGCTCAAAACGCTGGTGCGGGATAGAGACCGTAACGTCGCCCACGCGGCGGAGACCACCTTGGCGGAGTTCGATGAGGCTCATTGAAGGCCAACCCTGCGGAGCCGAAACCTCGATGGGCAACCCATCTGTGCGTTCTCCCCCTCCCCCCCGCTCCCCCTCTCCCCCTCTCCCCCTCTGAACCTCACCTCGACTCTCTCTTGTATTATTAGGAATGTCTCAGGCTT
Organism: Thermoanaerobaculales bacterium; assembly: GCA_029932545.1. Classification (GTDB taxonomy): domain Bacteria; phylum Acidobacteriota; class Thermoanaerobaculia; order Thermoanaerobaculales; family Sulfomarinibacteraceae; genus DAOWGJ01. The sequence continues at coordinate 6,825 of JAOZPW010000066.1, forward strand.
AGCCACCTTCCACGTAACCGGCTAGCCAGCATGGTATGGCGCTGCCTTACGCTCTCCGTTCGAACGGCTCGGCTCAGGGCACGCTTGCTCCCGACCAATACCACCAGCCGCCGGCCACGCGTCACCGCGGTGTAGAGCAGATTTCGTTGCAGCATCACATGATGTTGATCATGGAGGACCACGACCACTGCCGGATATTCTGACCCTTGTGCCTTGTGAATGGTGCAGGCATAGGCCACGCTGAGGTCTTCCAGATCATCCGACTGGTAAACGATCGCCCGGCCGGAGAAATTGACGGTCAGCTCCCGCTCTTCGACGTCGAGGCCTACGATCCGCCCGACATCCCCGTTGAAGACATCCAACTCGTAGTTGTTTCGCAGTTGCATGACCTTGTCGCCGTCCCTGAACACCTTGGACCCAACGGTGACTTCCGGCCCACCAGGGGGCGCCAGAATTTCCTGGAGTCGCTCATTGAGTCGGGTGACCCCGGCCTCCCCACGGTGCATCGGCGCCAACACCTGAATATCCGTCAACGGATCCATGTCGAAACGCCTGGGAATTCTCCCCGCCGCCATCTCGACCGCTGTGGTGGCCGCCTCTCCGACGTCTGAACGCACCGCAAAATAGAAGTCCGCCAGCTGGTTCGGCGAACCATAGACCGGCATCTGGCCCCGATTGATCCGGTGGGCATTCTCGGCAATCAGGCTGCCCTCTCCCTGACGAAAGATCCGCTGCAACCTTATGACATCAACAACACCGGACTTAATCAGATCGGCCAGAACATCACCGGGACCGACGGATGGCAGTTGATCAGCATCCCCAACCAGAACCAGACGGCAACCCGACGGTACAGCCTCGACCAGCCGGGCGCCCAACTCAACATCCAGCATCGACACCTCATCAACGACGATGCAGTCCGCTTCGAGTGGGTTTTCGGCGTTACGGCCCCAGGCCCTTTCAACGGGATTGAATTCCAGCAAACGGTGAAGCGTCCTCGCTTCCTTACCCGAAGCCTCCTCCAGCCTCTTTGCGGCCCTGCCCGTTGGCGCCGCAAGCAGGATTTTCAACCCGTAACGGCCGAAGATCTTGACCAGGCCCTTGACCAGGGTCGTTTTCCCCGTACCCGGACCACCGGTAACGATCGTGACCGGACGCTCGATGGCAGTCACCAGTGACCGCTCCTGCTCCTTGGCAAGATCAATGTTGATGGCGTCGGAAAACCACTTGACCAGTCGCCCGGCATTGAGGGTTTTTCTGAAGTCAACCTCTGACGCCAACAAGCGAGCGACACCGACAGCCAGTGTTTCCTCGGCCCGATCCAGGCGGGTCGTGAACACCGCCTCACTCTCCCCTTCCCTCAAACGAACCACCACATGGCCGGAACGCCTCAGGGCGTCGATGATTCCCTCAAGATCGACGTCCGGTTCATCCAGCAGGCCCTGAGCTGCAGAAATCAGGACCTCACGGGGCAGAAATAGATTGCCGCCGATTGCCGCCTGCGACAGCGCGTGAAGCAACCCTGCCGCCAACCTTTCGGGGGCATCGGAAGCAATACCAAGCTTTTGAGCGATCCGGTCAGCCGTCAGAAAACCGACGCCGTAGACCTCTTCTGCCAACCGGTAGGGATTCTCCCGAATGACGGCCAGGGCGGACTCCCCATAGCGGCGGTGAAGCCGAACGGCAATTCCGGGTGAAATTCCGTGTCCCGCGAGAAAGACCATGATTCGCTGGATTCCACGGTTCTTTGCCCAGGAGGCACTGATTTTTTCAACCGTGGCTGGGCCGATGCCACGGATCTCCAGCAAACGATCCGGTTGGTGCTCAATGATGTCCAAAACCTCCAGACCGAAGGTATTGATCAACAGTTCTGCGGTAACCGGTCCAACGCCCCTGACCCTGCCAGAGCCCAAAAAGACCCGAATCCCATCCAAGGTGGAAGGAAGAATTTCGAGGAACGACTCAACCTTGAACTGCTCCCCGAACTTTGGGTGTTCAGTCCAGTTTCCGCTGAGACGAAGCCGGTCTCCGGCGGCAATACCCAGCATCGTCCCCACCGCGGTGAAGTCCCTGTCCTCAACCGATAATAAACGAACCACCGAATACCCGTTTTCCTCGTTGGAATAGGTGATCCGCTGGACGACAGCCTCGATCGATGAGGGGCTTTGGTCAGTAGAGCCCGTTTGCATGGTGGGATTGTAGTTCAGTCTTTCTCCGGGAACCGATCCGCAATGTGCTCCGCGAGAGCGGTAATTGTCAAGGATGGATTGAC
>JAOZPW010000066.1:9103-15170 GCA_029932545.1 Thermoanaerobaculales bacterium
TGACGCCCAGATTGGCACCGATCAGGGAACCATCCATCACGTAAAGCCCTGGATGACCGAAGACCTCTCCTGATGAATCAACGACGCCCGAGTCGACATCAGCCGCGATCGCACAACCACCAAGGATATGAGCCGTCGTCGAAGTATCCAAAAGGACCTCATTGAGGCCACTCTGAGGCTCAGCCTTCAATTCCTCCGCCATTTCATACGCCACCTCGTTGGCAATCGGAATATAGGATGGGATTCCGGGCTGATTGGGGTCAGGATGCGAGGTGATGGCCTTGCTGAAGGGCCAGAGCAACTGACGCCGCCGAACCAGGCGCGTATGGTTGTCGACCGTCTGCATTACCAAGAGAATCGTCGACCGGGCGGCCTTGCCGAACGGCCAGGTCACCCTCAGGAAACGAAGCGGATGCCGGAAAATCTGTGCGACCCACCTCAGGGCACGGGGAATGCTGCCCCCGCCCTTGGTCATGATCGTACCCAACAACAGCATGACGTCCGAACCCGGTGGGAACCGGACCGGTTCCATGTGCGTCACTTCGTCCATCTCGGCCTTCGATGTGATCGCCACCCCTTCCCACAGATCATTCCGACTGTAGGACGTAATGCCCAGCATCACCTCTGAGTTGGTCCGCACCACGTTTCCAAGCTGATCTGAGACATTCTTGAGATTGCCGGCTTCCCGACATTTCATCAACAAGGAGACCGTTCCCAAAACCCCTGCCGAGAGTACTACCTTGGCCGCCGTGAATTGCCCCTTCTCTCTGAAGAACCGCCTTGTGGAGCTTTTCCATTTTATCCTGTAACCGCCGCCCTCCAAGGGTTCCACGCAGTGAACCAGGGTCTCCGGAATAACTGTTGCGCCCAACTTCTCGGCAAGATAGAGGTAATTCTTGTCCAATGTGTTCTTGGCGCCCTTACGGCAGCCCACCATGCAGGCGCCACAGAAGGTGCACCCCGTACGGGCCGGTCCATTCCCTCCAAAATAGGGATCGGGAACCTCAACATCAGGTTCACCAAAGAAAACCCCAACGTCTGTCGGCGTGAAGGTATCCCCCCGTCCCCGTCGAACGGCCGCGTTCTTCAGCGCTTCGTCCGCCGGGCCAAACTGGGGATTTGGGGTCGTTCCCAGCATCCGCCTTGCCGTAGCGTAGTGGTCAGGCATGATCGAGCGCCAATCTTCGAGGTCCTTCCACTGAGGGTCATCCCAAACCGTATCCGGAGGTGCAAAGTGGGTATTGGCGTACAAGAGGCTGCCCCCTCCGACGCCGACTCCATGGAGAATCAAAACCTCTCGGAGCAGGTGCAGGCTCCACGCGCCATAACAGGAGGCCCAGGGAAACCAGAAGGACTTGGGGAGATTCCAATTGCTTCGGGGATAACTGTCTTCCGTCCAGCGTTTCCCCTTCTCGAGAACGGCCACCCGATAGCCTTTTTCCGAAAGCCGCAGAGCGGCAACCGAACCGCCGAAACCCGAACCAACGATGATGACGTCGTAATCGAAATGCTGAGACTGATCGTGAGCATGACTGTCCATAGCTTGAGTCTAGCGTGATTGCCGTGCTGCGGCAAATAGTCAGGACTCAGAGCCGGGACACCAGGAATTCGTAAGGATCGCCACAGTCCCAAACAACCCGCTATACTCCCCGCCATGAGGATCCTTGCTCCCCTCGCTGCCTTGTGTCTCATCATGGCAGTATCGGTCGTTTCGTTTGCACAACCGGCGCCTCCACCGACATTAGTTCAGGCCGACGGGACGCATGTCGAATGGAAAGAATGGCTCACCGAGCATGGCACAACGGCCGTTGTGATCTGGGGTTCCTGGCTTCCGGAGGACCAGCAGGATATCAAGCGACTTGCCAAAATTCGCAGAACGGCTAAGGCCAAGGGATTGAGTTTTGTCGTCATCGCTATTCAGGAGCCGATTGAAGCCAGCCGCGAGGTTCTGGGTTCGAGTGGCCTCCCTTGGCTGCACGACCGACACGGCGGCATGCTCAAACATCTCCTGGTCTACCAGGTTCCGGCCTTGGCAGTAATTGACAATGACGGCACGGTCCTGGGTCGCCTTGAGGTCGATTCTGGGGCACTGACCCGTTGGAGCGGTTCGAATTGAAACGCAAAGGTCTGTTAGGAGTTGCTGGGCTGTTCGCCGCTGTCTTGGTCGTCCTTTGGATGACCCGGCCGCCCGGCGGCGATCCCGTACCGGTTCGGGAGCTGATAGCGGTAGTCCCCCTCGAGGCCTTCCATGCAACCGTAACGACAACCGTGGTCTCCGGCGATACGCTGGAGAGCGTGGCTCGCCGACTGGCAGGCAAGGACTGGCCGCGGTGGCGTACCGCACTCGTTGAGCAAATCGACCCCCGATCCCTCCTGCCCGGCACCCTCTTTTCCGGCCGCATGAGTCCTTCCGATCACCTCGAGAGCCTGGTGGTCAAACTGGATATTCGGAGCGAGGTCCATCTTGAAGACCAGGGCGCCACGATTCTCGCGGCCACGATTGAACGCCCCATCCACTCGGAAATCGTGCGATTCGACGGCGTCATCGAAAGCTCACTTTTTGGTGCAATCAATTCGATCGGCGCCAGACCTGAGCTCGCCGTCCGTATGGCTGACATCTTTCAGTGGGACATCGACTTTCTCCGGGACATCCGAAAGGGTGATCAATTCGTCGCGTTGGTCGAAGAGCGCAGCGTCGACGGGGAGTTTTTCGGCTATGGGACCCTGTACGCGGCCCGTTTCACCAATGCCGGGAAGGAACTCAACACCTTCGCCTACGCCGATACCGATGGAATCGTCGGCTACTACGACCTTGAGGGAGCACCGGTAAAGAAGCAGTTCTTGCGGTCCCCCCTCAAATTCAGCCGGATCACCTCCCGTTTCAGTCTCAACCGTTTTCATCCCGTCCACAAGAAGAGAATGCCGCACTATGGAGTCGACTACGGCGCCCCCATCGGCACACCTGCTCATGCCACCGCCACAGGAACCGTCACGTTCGTCGGTCGCAACGGAGGAGCGGGCAACATGGTCAGGCTTCGGCATTCCAACGGTTACGAATCCAACTATCTCCACCTCAGTCGGTTTGCAAAAGGAATCCGAAAAGGCGCCCGAGTCTCTCAGGGACAGGTGGTCGGGTATGTGGGCTCCACCGGATGGTCGACCGGTCCCCACCTCGACTACCGTGTCAAGAAGAACGGCCAGTGGATTAATCCCCTGCTCATCAGCTCCCCACCCGCAGACCCGTTGCCCGACGATTTGCTACAGCGGTACCTCGCTCATGCCCTCGCCCTGCTCGAGGTGATCGAAGGCCGGGAACCACCCTCGGGCGCACGGTGTTAAGAACAGTTCCGGGTGCATCCGAGGGCGGAGCAATACCGTGTGTCGGAGGGATCAGGGATAATCCCTCCTGGGAGTCATGATGCAACGATCAAACCACTGGGCTCTCGCCGTTCAATCCCTCAAAAGCAATCAACCCGCTGTCCTGGTCATCGTCGTCGATCACCAAGGATCAGTCCCGGGCAAGACCGGCGCCCTGATGGTCGTCAACCCGGACCGGGTCGAAGGCACCGTTGGCGGCGGCCTGGTCGAACATCAACTGATTGAGCTGGGCCGGCAGAATCCAGAGGTCCAGTTATTTCCCTTCGGCCATGATGGCGAAGGATCGGACTCGATCTGCTCGGGCTACCAGACCTTCGCCATCCTCCCCCTCTATCAGAAGCACCTCGAGGCACTCGAAACTCTCTCCGCAATGGAGGCCGAAGGGCGAACCGGCACCCTGACTCTGGACAGGGACGGTCCGTCAATCGAGTCCTCCGTCATCCGGGAAAATTGCTTTACAGGCGGAGACGATAACTGGTCCTTCGTGACGCCGATCGGCCCGCTGGACTCCCTGACGATTGTCGGAGGCGGCCATGTCGCCCTGGCCCTTTCTCGAGTGATGGCAACCCTCCCCTTCCGAATCGCCGTACTGGACGACCGGCGCGATCTTCCGACCCTCGAGAACAACATCTGGGCCCACTCCACACAGCAGATCCGATGGGATGAAGTCGAGCAAATTGTTCCCGAGGGAGACCACTCGTGGGCCGTCATCATGACTCGAGGCCACGCCCACGACACCGCAGCTCTCAAGCGCCTGCTGCCACTCAAACTCCGTTATCTCGGCATGATGGGCAGTGCCTCCAAGGTTCGTCAGGTGTTCAATGAACTCCTCAGCGAAGATATCTCCTCCGCAGACCTCGACCGAGTTCACGCCCCGATCGGCGTACCCATCGCGTCTCATACGCCAGAGGAAATTGCCATCTCCGTCGCCGCCGAGATCATCAAGGTTAGAAACACAAAGACAAATGAAACGCAAAGTCGCCAAGGGGCCGCACTGGGCTCTTGGCGTCTTGGCGATTAAATTTTTTCCCCTCAGCTTTTCAGCGCCGCCCCTACTGCCTCAAAGAACTCATCCAGATCTTCATCGGCGAAAAAGCGATTGGGGCCCGGCATCAGTCCGACCGGTCCCTTGTTGACAACGATCACAGGACATCGCGCCATTGCCGGCAAGGAAGCAACCGGATAAACCGTTAACGACGACCCCAACACCAGCAACAGATCGGCTTCCTCGACCTCAGCCACTGCCCGGTCCATCCCCCTGACTGCCTCACCGAAGAACACCACGTCCGGTTTGATCAGACCTTTGCAGTCCTTGCAAAAGGGTACGCTCTCCGTTTCAACCCTGGACCTCAGGGTCTCAAAGTTCCACTCCTGCCCGCATTGAAGACACCGTGACGTCCAATAGCCCCCGTGAACGGAGATTATGTTTTCAGACCCGGCCCGCTGGTGGAGAAAATCAATATTCTGAGTCACCACGCAGTGAAGCTTCCCCTCACTTTCCCTCCGTGCGAGAAAACGATGGGTAGCTGTTGGTTCGATACTGTCGACAACCGAAAGAAAATCCCGGGTGAAATCATAAAACGGCTTGGGGTCGTGGAGAAAGGCGTCGATGTCAAACACCGTCTCCGGGTCGTAGCGGCGCGTGACATAAAGACCATTGGGACCACGAAAGTCCGGCACGCCTACGGCGGTCGAGATCCCCGCTCCGGTCAAGGCTACGACCCGCTCGGCTGCCATCAGCATTTCGGCACACTCTTGGGGTGAGATCGTCCTTTGCATCGCAGTCCAATTATATCCTTTGCATCGCAGTCCAATTATAGATGCAACCGGAGTGCGGAAAGGAGAAGGTCAACAAAATGAAGTCTCAATGGCACGATGCGGGGCAGCGCCCGGCGCAGGCGGAATCGCCGGCGCCGGGTTAGAATGAAATCATGCGAACCCGCTTTGTCAATCTGAGAATCCCCGGGATTGGGAACGATACCGCCCGGGCAGAGATCCTGGTGACCGACGGTCTGATCGAGGAGGTGTTGGAAGACAACTCCCAAACTGCGGTCGGGGGCGAACAATGGGTCGACCTCAACGATGCGCTGGTATTGCCGGGGCTGATCGACGGCCATGTCGATTTTGCCGACCCCGGGTTCCCGCTACGAGGCGACTTTTCCAGCGGAACCGCGGCTGCCGCGGCCGGAGGTGTCACCTGTGTCGCCGACCTTCCCTGCTCTTCCGACCCACCGGTGACTACAGAGGACGGCCTTGAGTACAAGGCCCGGATAGCGGCTGCCAAAGCGCACGTGGATTTCATGTTATGGGGAGGCATTTCCAGCACAGCCTTCAATAGGGGTGACTGGAAAGACCTCATGTTGTCTTTCGTAGACTCCGGGGTTGCGGCAATCCACCTTTCTATGCGCTCGGATCTCAGTGATTGTGCAGAATTGGATTTCGAACAATTGGCCGAAGTGACCCAGGAGGCTTGGCGGTTGGGCATCCCCATCGGCCTCCATGCCGAGGCCCCCGACGCCATCCGCAAGGCGATCCGCGAGCTCCGTGGGCATGGAGACGACGGACCTGCCGCCTGGACCGCAGCTCACCCGCCGGAAACAGAGTATGCAGCCGTCGCTGTGGCGCGCGAGCTGTGTCGATCCACAGGTGTCAGGCTCCACCTGATGGGCATTGCATCCGGAGACGGACT
>JAOZPW010000067.1:0-1993 GCA_029932545.1 Thermoanaerobaculales bacterium
TCTCGTCGAAGAGGATCACCGAGTACGGTTTGCGCCGGACGGCCTCGGTCAGCTGGCCGCCCTCTGCATAACCGACGTAGCCCGGAGGCGCCCCGATCAGACGGGACACCGCATGCTTTTCCATGTACTCGGACATGTCGATGCGAACCATGTTCTCTTCGGAGTCGAAGAGCGACCGGGCCAGGGTCTTGGCAAGTTCGGTCTTTCCGACGCCCGTCGGTCCGAGAAAAATGAAACTGCCGATCGGACGGCGGGGGTCCTTGATGCCTGAACGCGCGCGGATGACGGCATCGGCCACCAGCTGTACCGCCTCGTCCTGACCAATGACCCTTTCATGCAGAACCTCGTCCAGGCGCAGGAGCTTCTCGCGCTCCCCTTCGACCAGGCGGGTGACCGGAATACCCGTCCACCGGGAGATGATGTCGGCGATCTCGGCATCGGTGACCTCCTCCCGCAGGAGAGAGTTCTCGGTCGTCTGGTTCTCGATTCGAGCTTCTTCGGCCTTGAGTTGGGCCTCGAGTTCGGGCAAAACCCCGTGTTTGAGTTCCGCCGCGGTGTTGAGGTCATAGGCCCGTTCGGCCTCCTCGATCTCTCGGCGTGTCTGCTCCAGACGTTCCCGCAAGTTTCGGACCACGTCGATCGCCGCCTTTTCGCTCTCCCACCGGGCACACATCTCACGCTCTGATTCTTCAAGATCAGCCATCTCTTTTCGGAGAGACTTGAGCCGCTGCTTCGAGGCCTTGTCTTTCTCCTTCTTCAGTGCCGCCTCTTCGATCTGCATCTGCATGACCCTGCGGTGGATCTCGTCGAGGTCCTGCGGCATGGAGTCGATCTCCGTGCGGATCATTGCCGAAGCCTCGTCCATCAAATCGATCGCTTTGTCCGGCAAGAACCGGTCGGTGATGTAGCGGTTCGAAAGCACTGCCGCCGCCACCAGGGCGTTGTCCTGAATGCGCACGCCGTGATGCACCTCGTATCGTTCCTTGAGGCCGCGCAGAATCGAGATCGTATCCTCGACTGTCGGCGGCTCAATCAAAACCGGCTGAAAACGGCGTTCCAGGGCTGCGTCCTTCTCGACGTGCTTGCGGTACTCGTCCAGAGTCGTCGCGCCGATGCAATGCAGCTCGCCCCGGGCCAGCATGGGCTTGAGCAGATTGCCGGCATCGGTCGATCCCTCGGTCTTGCCGGCCCCGACGATCGTATGCATTTCATCGATGAACAAGAGAACCCGGCCGTCGGAGTTCTTGACCTCGTTGAGAACTGCCTTGAGTCGTTCTTCGAATTCACCCCGATATTTTGCGCCGGCCAAAAGGGCGCCCATATCAAGCGAGAAGACCGCCCGGTCCTTGAGCCACTCGGGCACGTCCCCGCGCACGATGCGCTGGGCCAGACCCTCCACGATCGCAGTTTTGCCGACACCGGGCTCCCCGATCAAAACCGGGTTGTTCTTGGTCTTTCGCGACAGAATCTGGATCGTCCGGCGGATTTCGGCATCACGCCCGATCACCGGGTCCAGCTTGTTGGCTCGAGCCTGGGCCACCAGATCGATACCGTATTTGTCCAGGGCCTCGTACGAAGCCTCGGGATCGTCGGAGGTCACTCTTTGATTGCCCCGTACGGCGGTCAATGCCTTGAGAAGTCGATCCCGGGTCAGACCAAACTGAGCCATCAGCCGCCCAGTGGCACTTGCGTCAGCGGTATCCACAAGAGCCAGAGCCAGGTGCTCGACCGAGATGTACTCGTCCATCAACCTTTTGGCCTCGTCCCCTGCCTGCACCAAGAGTTGTTGAAGGGCCTGCGTGATCATGATCTTGCCGGCCTCGGAACCCGGCCCCGAAACGCTGGGTCGGTTCTTGATATCCGTTTCCAACGAGCTTTGAATTCCTGCAGGGTCGATGCCCGCACGCTCAAACAGACGCGGCAACAGGCCACTCTCTTGCTCCAGCAGGGCCAGCCCCAAATGATCGATATCAACCTCTTGGTGCCCGAAACT
>JAOZPW010000067.1:2003-15142 GCA_029932545.1 Thermoanaerobaculales bacterium
CCGGCCTCACGGCTTTTCTGAGTCAGTTTGTCAAATGTCATGCTTTCCTCCTCGCCTGAGGTGCTTTCACCATAGACAGTCTAATATTTGATGATCCATTTGTCAAGTTGACTGTAATCAAAAATAGTAGTTCTTGAGGCGAGGCCCCTCAAATAATAGTGATCGAGGGCTGCCATAATTGGATTTTCCCCACGCTTGTGCCAATTCTGGTGTACAATCATCCCTTCGATAAACGCTAACCCTTGGAGGGAAATAATGAAAAAACTACTTGGACTGATTTTTGTAGTGGTGCTGGTGAGCTCGTGTTCTTCAGTGTCAAACTCACATGTGGACTATGCCAGCGACTTTGATTTCTCCACGATCAAGACGTTCCACTACTTTGACACCATCGACAGCAACGCAAAGAACTCCCTGATGGCCGATCGCATCACAAATTTGATCAAGAAAGAAATGCGTGAAGGCGGTCTGACGGAAGTCAGCGAGAATTCTGATATCGGCATCACCTACCACGTAACGACCAAAGAAAACACCTCGTACAACACCACCACAATGGGTTACGGCGGCTACGGCGGCTACGGCCCGGGCTGGGGTGGCTACGGTTACGGCGGCTATGGCGGCTACGGCGGTATGGGCATGGGATCTTCAACTACCTATGAAACAACCTATACCGAAGGCACTCTGATCATCGACGCCTACGACACCGATACCAAAAAACTGATCTGGCGCGGAACCGGAACGGTCACGGTCAAGGACAAGCCCGAAAAACAGATTCAACAGATCGAAAATATCCTCGAAAAAATCGGGGCCGAGTGGGATGAGATCCTCAAGGGCCAAAAGAAGTAGTTGACCTCCGCTTTCAATATCAAACGGCGGGCAAATGCCCGCCGTTTTTTTGATTTTGGAGTAGTGTGAGCCAAGGTCCACCCTACCTCACCAGAGAGAAACTCTCATATTCTCATTCTCATTCGCGCGAAGCGCCCTACCTCGGAGTGGGGGTCGGATTGGTTTCGGGCACCATTGGAAAAACCTGCTTCCCCGGAAAACCAATACGGGCCTCAGTCCGAGGTCCGCACCCTCACCTCAAGCCTTTCCCCTACTTTAATGACGCCCTATCAATAAAGACCTGCTGAGCGCCCTTGACGGCTTTGCCTTTGGCTGGTCGGCGACGCGTGTAGGTCCCGTCAGGTCCCATATCCCACGCCGAGTAGTTATCGGCCGCGTAGACGCTGAGGATCTCGTCCAGTTCCTTCTTGAGTTTGGGATCTTCGACGGGGGCGCTGGTTTCCATCCGGCTGTCCAGATTCCTCTTCATCCAATCGGCCGAGCCGATGAAAAACTCCGGGGCGCCGTCGTTCTCGAATCGGTAGATCCTCGCATGCTCAAGGAAACGCCCGATCGTCGAGAAGACACGAATGTTCTCCGACAACCCCAGAACTCCGGGCCGCAGACTGCACAGTCCACGCACGTTGAGCTCGATTGGAACGCCGGCTTCAGACGCCTGATACAGCTCCCGGATGATCGTCGGGTCCTGGAGCTGATTCATCTTGGCCTGGATACCCGAGACCCTTCCTGCGGCGGCATGTTCTGCCTCCCGCCGAATCAGGGCATGGAATCTCTCCCGCATCGAATACGGCGCCACCAGCAGCTTGTGGGTGCCCTGGATCGGCGTCGCCGACGTCAGTTCGTTGAAGACTGCCGCCACGTCTGCCGTCAACTCGGGATCACAACTGAAGAGACCGACATCCGTGTAGTGGCGAGCAGTCCCGGCGTGGTAATTCCCCGTACCGACATGCACGTACCGGCGGACCTTGCCCGCTTCTTCCCGCACGACCAGCGCCGCCTTGACGTGGGTCTTGAGCTTTTCGACGCCGTAGGCGACATGCACACCCTCGTTTTCCAGATAGCGACCCCAGGCAATATTGGGGGCCTCGTCGAAGCGCGCTGTAATCTCAACCAGAACGGCCACTTCTTTGCCTCGCCGGGCGGCCTCCGCCAGAGCCAAAACAATCGGCGAGTTCGACGATGTCCGGTAAATCGTCAGCTTGATTGCCAAAACCTGATCATCGATAGCGGCAGATTCCAGGAATCGAAGCACCGATGTCTCGAAGGCTTGGTAAGGATGATGCAACAGGATATCGCCCCGGCAGATTTCCTTGAAGATCGCAGAACTGTCCGAAGCCTGGAGGCGGGCAAGCCGCGGGTGGGACACCACTGGAAGCTCAGGATCATGGAGTTCGGGATGCCCTGGAGGGCGAAACGCACCCAGGTCGGCAGGGGCCGGCAAATCGTCGATGACGTAGACATCGTCCGAACCAACTCGAAGTTGTTCTGCAAGCCACCCCTGGAGGTCTTCCGGCATGTTGGACGCCACCTCAAGTCGCACTTCGCCCGCAAACTTTCGGGCCTTCAGCTCGTCGGTCACCTGGGCAATGATGCTGCCGGGAGTCGGTAGCCCGTCGTTCTCTTCGAAGGTGCCGTCATGACCCGACTCACCTTCCGCACCCCGAGTCACCCTAAAAAGGGAGACCCTGACCGACGATGCATCGGTGAAAAGCCGCCCAAGATTGGCTGCAACAACCTGTTCGAGCGGCACATAGCCCGTGTTGTCCGGCAACTCGACCCAACGATCACGATTGGCCGGAATCTTGAGTGAGACAAAGCGCTCTCTCTTCTTGGCTTTCAGGGTGATCGCGAGATTAAGGCCGAGGCCCGCAATGAATGGAAAGGGGTGCTCGGCGTCAACAGCCAACGGAGTGAGAACCGGCATGACCGAGTCTTCGAAATACTGCCGCATCGCTTCCTTCTGTGAATCATCGAGCTGAGTCCAGTCGAGGATCGGAATGCCGGCTTGTGCCAGTCCAGGCCGAACTTCTTCCCCAATGACCCGGGCCAGAATCTTTTTTTGCTCGAGGATCTCACGGCGACATCCGTCAAATTCCTCGTGCGGCGTCAGACCGTCGATCGAGAGTTTTTCGACGCCCTTTTTTATCTGCCGTTTGAGTCCGGACATGCGCTTCATGAAGAACTCGTCGTGCAACATGCCGACGATACCGATGAACTTGACCCGCTCCAACAGCGGTACGTCAGCGTCCTCCGCCAATTCCAATACCCGGCGAGCAAACTGCAGCCAATTGAGTTCCCTGTTGACGAAGGCCTCGTAGCTCTTCGGTGTGATCTTCGTATCCGCCATTGAGTGACTCCTGTTATCAAACGGTCGAACGATCATCATACAGGGGATGGGGGGGAGCTGTGCGGACCCAGAACCGGTGTTGGTAGTTGCCAAACCCGAGCCCGTTCCCGAGCCCGACCACCCTCTGGTCCCTCCCAAACGCGAGGTTCGCCTTGAGAACCTCTAAATCGAACCCACCCTCGGTCTCGTCAGGAATTCTTGTCCAACCTTGCCCCAACCGACTTGACCATCGATGTCAACATCCCAACGATGCGAAGTAGCAATCCCAATCCCTCAGAAATGGCCTCGTCGTCGCTGAGTTTTAGCCGCCTACACACCAACAGATGTGATGCGCACTCAACCGCCGAGCGCCTGGCAATACGGTAGAAGCGTACCTTTTCGGCCGGCGAAAATTCACCGACGCCCTCAGCCAAGTTTGCTGGTATCGAGTTGGCGGCACGACGGATTTGATCTTTTAGGTAAGCTCGGCCTCTGGGCAGCCTTTCGGCAACCCCATCTGCCGTCGCAACGAAGTCAAGTGTAATCCGATAGACATCGAGCTTTTCGAATTCAAAGATGATTGAAATCTCCCGTCTGCTTCGACCATCCTAAACCATCGGAACAAGACCCGAGTTAACAGATTCCGAATCCGGGAACGGGAACGGGCTCGGGCTCGGATTGATGGCCACAGACTCCCCCGGATTAACCCAAGTGCTATTCTGGCCCGAATGAACATCAACCCCGAATACACGGTCGATCATGTAGTTCGCACGATCCTCAGTGATCTTCTGGCGAAGATCGAAGTTTCTGCGCAACAAGTACTTATCGGCACCGACCCCGATGACATTCACGATCTCCGTGTGGCCACCCGCCGGACTCGGACGGTTCTGGGTCAGATGCCCGGCGTCTTCCAGAAGACAACGATCAGGCCTTTCCAACAAGGATTCAGGAGAATCGGTGACATCACCGGCGCCTGCCGAGACCTCGATGTCTGGCTCGACGCCATTGATGAAAACCAGGGATTGACAGACACTTCCGACGCCAACCGACTCGAATCGCTGAATCTGCTCGTTCGCCGCCACCGTGACGAAGCCCGTGCGCAGGTTATCGCAGACCTCGAGTTGCCCTGGTTTGCGGCCCTGCTGAGTCAATGGAAGACGTTTCTCGACACGCCCCCGGAAACCCTCCCCGAAAAAGCAACCAGAAAGATCGCCCCGGTCGCAGCGGCCCGAATCCTCAAGGCCCACCAGCGACTGCTCAAACACGGAAACGCTCTCCCCGAGGCGCCCATGGCCGCACAATTCCACCGTCTGCGCATCGACGGCAAAAAGCTCAGGTACCTCCTGGAATTCTTCGGCGGACTCTTCGATCCTGAACAGAGCAACCATCTGATCGAAGACCTCAAGCGCCTGCAGGATGTGCTCGGAGGCATCAACGACCGGAAAATCCAGCTGAAGGCTCTCAGCTCCTTGGAAGAAAGCTCAGACCCGGCGGTTGCCCTCGCCGTCGACCGGCATCGGCAGTTTCTCCAGGACACGCTTGAGGTTTTCCACTGCAACTTCGCCGCCGAATTCAGAGCCTTTGCAGACCCAGAGGTCACCCAGTCTTTTTGGGGGCTTTTTGGACCTTGAGATCTGGCCCATAACAGAAAAATCGACCTACAGGCACCACCATGGTATGGCGTACACGTTCTCGCGCAGCTGTCGCACTTCCTCGCAGGCGGCGATGACCAACCCAGTGCCGAGGCGTATCCCCGGGAAGCATGCGGCGAGCCCATCAAAGCCACGGCAGTCTCGGTTTGTTGGATTCGACGTCATTTTTATCTCAACAGGGTGCAGCACACCATCCATTTCAAGCAACAGGTCAACTTCGGCGCCACTGTAGGCTCGGAAATGGAACAGCCCTGGTCTCATGGGCCACGATTCCATACGTTTGAACACTTCGAGCACGACGAAGGTCTCAAACAACGCTCCTGCAAGAGGGTGCGCTGCAACGCCATCGGGAGAGGTGATTCGCTGCAGGTGGCAGGCCAGCCCTGTGTCCGAGAGATAGCCTTTGGGTTTGCCCGCGATGCGCTTGATCGCGTTTCGCGAATACGCAGGGATCTCAAACCACTGGTAGGTGGCCGATGCGATTTCAGTCCAACTCTTCGCAGTCTTTCGGTCGATGCCAAGTTCACGGCCGAGTTGGTGGTGGTTCAACTCGCTCGCTGTCAGAGCCGAGAGCAATCCGAAGAAGCGCCCAAACGTCTGGAGAGCCCCAATTTGCGCAGCGGTTCGGACATCACGTTCAATGTATGTCTGGGCGTACGAACCGAAATAGTCTGAAAACAACCGGTCCGGCATACCGATCAGCCCAGGCATCCCTCCCCGCCAAATCGCCTCGAAGGCTGAACGCGACGGCCCGCAGTCATGCTTCAGTGGATCGAAGTCATCCTCAAAAAGAATACGTTCGAGGATCCCGCGCTTTTCGACCCGATCTCCCAATTCGGCCAAACACATGGGCAGCAGGCGCAGTACGGCCACCCGGCCGGCAAGGGACTCGGACACGTTCCGCAGCACAGCCAGGTTCTGGGAACCACTGAGGATGTACTGACCCGGCTGCCGGTCGCGGTCAACACGCCGTTTGATCGAAGCGAGTAATTCCGGCGCGTACTGCACCTCATCGAGGAACAGAGGAACCGGTTGACCCTGGAGGAAGAGGTCTGGATCCCGACGTGCCCCCATCAGATCCTGTGTCGGATCAAAAACCACCGTCTTGAGTTTCTCGATGGGTAGGTGCTCAACGAGAGTGGTCTTCCCTGCCTGCCGAGAACCCAGAACAGCCAGGACCGGGAAGTGGCGAAACAGGTCAATCAGGCGCTCTTCAATGATGCGCGGTAAATAGTCCATACTTGAATTTTGGGATCCTGACTCCCAAAAGTCAAGTTTTCCAAGCATGGCTGGGTGAACTCATTGGGAGCAGGCGTAATCATGCGCAGAACTGGCCCATTCTTGATGTTTATGAGATGCTTTTTCTGGAAGACTATCGACAATGTTGAAAAGGAGAATGAAATGAAAGTGATCCGGAGAATGGGCGCCGTCCTGATAGCTCTCGGCTTGGTGACATTTGGCGCCGGACCGGTTGAAGCACAGAAGAAGGGCCAGTCGGCCAAGATCCAGCATGGCGTGGTGGTCGGCGTCGAACAGATTGACCTCAACAACTCCAAGGCACCACAAGGGGCACTCATCGGCGGCACCATCGGGATTGCCACCACATCGAGAAGATCATCAGGAAAGACCAAGCGGCGCCGGGTAGCAGGCGGCGCCATCATTGGGAGTGCAATTGGATCCTCCGCCGGTGGAACATCGATGGGCATGATGTACACCGTGCAGGTCGTCGGAGGAGCAATCAATGTCATCACCGACCAGCTTGAAATCCACATGAATGACTGTGTCGTAGTCGAGGAAACCGGCAACGGCACCAACATCCGCAGGGTGTCTCCCGAGGTCTGCAATCCCGCGTCCCAGGACGTGGTGAACGCGCTTGAGCAGGAGTTCCAAGAAGAAGCGGCCGAGTGCGCCGCAGCCAAGGCAGAGGTCATTGCGGCCGACACCGACGAGGCTCTCGACCGGGCAATGAAAAAGGTCTCAATCCTCTGTAATTGATGATCGTAGTGTTGTTCTGAAAACTCAGCGACCACAATGACGCCAGGGGATTTCCCACAGGCGAATCCTGGGACACGACATCAGGCTGTGAAGGACCCAACCACAAAGTAGAGCAAGCCTTTGTAGGCAGGTCCTTCAAGACCTGCTCTTCTGACGCGACGCCCGTCTCCAGCGGAACAGGTATATGATGGAATCGATTATGGACACTCCGCAGTCAGTCGGCCGTTACCGCATCGTCGATGAGATCGGACGCGGAGGCATGGGCCGCGTTTTGCGGGCCCATGATCCGCAGTTGGACCGCTGGGTCGCCGTCAAGATCATCCTGCCGACCCTGGAAGCGGGGCCTGACTCTGATCAGATGAAGAAACGCTTCCTCAGGGAAGCGCGACTGGCCGCCCGACTGCATCATCCGGGGATTGTCACGGTCTTCGATGCCGGGACGGAAGGCGACCTCTTGTGGCTGGTGATGGAGTTGGTCCAGGGAGAATCCCTGTCCCAAAAGCTCAACCGTGACGGGGCGCCGGACCGGAACCAATCACTCGAGATCGTAGCCCAGGTTGCCGAAGCGTTGAGTGCGGCTCATGCTGCGGGCGTCATTCATCGAGACATCAAGCCCGCCAATATATTGATGCTGCCCGACGGCAGGCCAAAGGTCACTGATTTCGGCGTCGCCCGCGCTATCGGAGACAATACGTCTCTGACCCGAACGGGCTCATCCGTCGGTTCGCCCTCCTACATGGCTCCCGAGCAGGTCCGTGGAGAACCGGTGGATGCCAGGGCCGATCTCTTCTCACTCGGGGTCATCGCCTATCAGCTTCTCCTCAAGCGACGCCCTTTCCCCGCCGACACGATTACGACGCTGGTCTACCAGATCCTCAACCACGATCCCTTCTCCGACGGCAAGGCCCTCGAGCGCCTGGGACCGGATCTGGTTTCCTTCCTCGGGCGGGCGTTGGCAAAGGACCGAGAGAACCGATTTTCAGATGCCCGTTCGATGGCCGCAGCTGCACGGTCCCTGACCAGCGGGGGCGCCCCGCCAATACCTTCGGCCCTGGACACTGACCCTACTTACATCCAGCATCCCCAGCCAGTCGAGACTCCGGTCCCCTACCGTCACCAAGTCCTGCCGTGGATCCTGGCCGGTGTGGCCGGCATGTTCCTGACCGCGGTCACTGCATTGGGTCTCTGGACGCTCTTCAACATGCAAAAGCCCGAACCGCAGGTCGCCCAGGTTCTCCCAGCGCCCCCAACTGCAATGCCGATCGGGGTCGTTGAACCCACCGCAGTTCCAACACTCGGCCCTCAGGCCGCGACTCCAATCCCCACGCAAGTCCCGAACACCCCGACGCCCAGGCCGACTGAGATCGCACGCACGACCAGCCGTCCGGCGACTGTCACGACGATCCCGACAGCGATCCCGGTCATACCATCCCCCACACCGGTGTTCATGGCCGTACCAACTGCAAGGCCTCGACCAACTCCCCGCCCGACGCCTTCCTGGGCTCAGAAAAATCCGCCCTTCGCCCCCACTGCCCCACCACCGATTGCGATGCCTCCAACGCCTTCACCGACCTCAGCCCCAACGCCCACCGTGGCACCGGCTCCAACCAGTCCGCCGATCAGCGAGATCTTCGCCTGCACCCGGGGCGCGGAGTTCGACGTCGAACCCGAAGAGGCTCTGGTGACGATCAACGGCACCGTCTTGGGGATTGCCGACGACTGGGACGACGCCGGCGGAGGGCAGACCTACTACTTTCCCGGTCCGGGGCGGTATCTGGTCAAGCTCTCCTGTCCGGGCTACAAGACAACCTGGATCAGGGTCTCGGTGTCACAGTACGCCGAAGACGAGGTCGTCGAGATCGACACGGAGTTGGAAGACCTGGACTGAGAAAATTCCAGCCTCAGCGGGAACGCAGAACAATCCAGCCCGAGATCGCCAATAGCAGTGCCAAGGCCACGAAGCCCACCGGTCCTGCCGTCGGAATCCAGGGCACTCTATGGGCACGGACCCTGACCAACATGGCAGCATGGTCGGCAAAGATTGGATCGGAAGAATCGAGGATCGAGCCCCATTCTCCGTCGGACCGGTCGTCCCGGAAAAACCCACTTTCGGGCTCGTCGGTCGAACTCTGGTCGGCACAGAGGAAGAAAAACTGGTCGATCGAAGGATTCCAGCGAACTCCGATGTGGTGGACACTCGCATTGAGGGCCGGCGCGTCGGGGGGCGCCTGGACTTCAACGAAGGTTACGTCGGGCCATTCCGGCACTGCGACCACGGACGCCGGAAAAGAAAAGAGCTCAATCCGACCGGGAGAGTATTCCGAACCCGAGTAGACGACAATCTCGAAAGCCAGTGCATCATCCGTACGGGTCCGGGTCCAACAGACACAGACCGAATCCACGCGGGAAGAAACCAATGGACCGTCCGGAAAGGTCTGCACATACTCGCCCCACACCGCACTGGGCACCCAGCCGTACGCAGTTTCCGCCGTGCCGTCATCGAGGACCAGACCATCCTCACACCCCGGACCGGGAATCGTCCCCGCCTGCCGCTCGACCGCAGTCGTCCGAGAGGCTGCATCGCCAGGGCCTCCAGCCCCAACTGACACCGACACAAGTAGGATCACCAACAGACACAACAGCCCGTGAGGGGGAGAGGGGAAAAAGGAATGAGGGGGAGAGGGGGAGAGGGGGAGAGGGGGAGAAATCACATCTGATTCCAGAGCGCTACCGACACCTCGGATGAGCGACCTCCTGCCTGTTGCCTGAAGCCTGCTCCCGGTTCTATTCCGAGACCCTTTCGAAAATTTCAGCCGATCAGTGCTTCGTTTCATGACACCATTTTCACATATCGGTCGATCTCGTCGACGACATCCGGCCGATGCAGAAAGGCATTCGAAGGGCAGGCCAATGCTGTTCCTCGAGGTAACACATCCACCAAACGCCGTGCGTTGGCCTCGCCGTGCAGATGATCGCTGGAGGCAAAGGCCACCCCGACCGAATCGAGGATGTTCTCAAAGCCCTTGATCACCTGATAGCCCTCCAAAGCCAGGGCCGACAGTTTCAGACGCTGGAAATCCGCACCTGCCGCCGTCCGGCGGTACCTCTCGTACTGCTCCGGTTCGGATTTCACATCGAGTCGAAAACGGCGCAGGTACCACAAGACCAGCGGAACCAGCGGACCATAAGCCATCGGCGGCAGTCGCATCAGGAATCTCGACCACAGCGGGAAAGCAAACTCCGCGTTCGGCCCGATCAGGAAGGCCGCCCGGCATCGGGCGCCCTGTTTGAGTCCCTCCAAAATCGCGTTGGCGCCCAGGGAAGAACCCACCAAAACCGAATCTTCAAGCGTCAACCCGGCGCCTGAAGCAACAGTCGCAATGTCCCGGCCGAGGCATTCGACCCTGAAGCTGTCCTTGTGCATCGCCTCAGGGCGGATTCCGGCCGAGGCCTTTTCTCGACTCTCGAGGTAGATGACCCGCCGGGTCTGGGCCAATCGGGCCAGTACCGGCGCCCAGCTGTCGACAATCGTGATCCACCCTGCAACCAACAGTAACGGCGCCTCGCTGCGACCCCGACCGGACCATTCGAACGCCCTGAGGTCTACGCCGGCCTCCACCTCGACCCGATGCTCACAAAAACTCCCCCCGGAGCCCCTCAGTGGATCCTCCGGGAGGACCGGCTCGGTGGGATGACTCCTCATCACAGCTCGTCGTGATACCGCACGTACAACGGGTCGTCTCCGCACCAAGAGCAACGAGTGATCGGCGTCATAGCCATTCATTCTACACGCTGCCCCTTGGCCAAACGCCCAATCTGGCGTACACTCTCCGCCGCTCGGCGCCTCCGGTACCCGGCAACACCCTCAACGGCCCAACTTGGCCTACCAAGCTGCAAGGAGAAATCACCGATGATCAAGCCACATGGATCCACAGAACTCAAACCCCTTTATGTTGCCGACGAGGGTCGTCGCGCCCAACTGATCGCCGAGGCCGAAGGTCTGCCTTCGATCGTCGTTTCATCCGCCGCAGCCGCCAATGCGGTCATGATGGGCGGGGGCTACTTCAACCCTCTTCAGGGCTACATGGGCCTTGCTGATGCACTGAGCGTCGCCGAGACCATGCACACGGCCGATGGCCTCTTCTGGCCGGTGCCGGTGCTCAACGTCGTTCCCGATGCCGACGGCATCACTGCCGGCATGCGGATCGCCCTCAAAGACCCCAACGTCGGCGGGAACCCCGTTCTGGCAATTCAGACCGTCGAGTCGGTCGAGACGGCCACTCCGGAACAGATGGAACTGATGACCACCAAGGTCTTCGGTACAACCGACGAAAAACACCCAGGCGTCGGCGCTTTCAACTCCTCGGGCGCCGTGCTGCTCTCCGGACCGATCGAGGTCCTCAACTTTTCATATTTCGAAGTCGATTTCCCCGAGACCTTCCGCACAGCGGTTCAGATCCGGGACATGATTAAGGCCAATGGCTGGTCGAAAATCATCGCCTTCCAGACTCGCAACCCGATGCACCGGGCCCACGAAGAGCTGGTTCGCATGGCGATGGAACGCGAAGGCGCCGACGGCGCGATCATCCACATGCTGCTGGGCAAACTCAAGGCAGGCGATATTCCCGCCGACGTTCGCGATGCCTCGATCCGCACAATGGTCGATCTCTACTTCCCGCCAAATAGCGTCGAGGTCACCGGCTACGGGTTCGACATGCTCTACGCCGGTCCGCGAGAGGCTGTCCTGCACGCCATCTTCCGGCAGAACATGGGCGCTACCCACCTGATCGTCGGTCGTGACCACGCCGGCGTCGGTGATTACTACGGTCCCTTCGATGCACAGGCGATCTTCCGTGACCAGGTTCCTGAAGACGCGCTCGAGCTCTCAATCTTCGAGGCCGATCACACGGCCTTTTCGACAAAACTCGGCAAGGTGATCATGATGAACGAGGCCCCCGAAGGCCACACCCCGGCCGACTTCGTCTTTCTTTCAGGCACCAAGGTCCGCGAGATGCTTTCCAACGGCGAGGCCCTGCCCGAGGAATTCGCCCGGCCCGAGGTTGCCAAAATCTTGATGGAGCACTATCAGTCAAATGCCTAGAAGATAGGGGTTAGGGGTTAGGGACCAATGCCGCGCCTTCACCCGAGCCCGAGCCCGTTATCGTTGTCGTTGTCAAAATTATTCGGCCCGCTGTTTGGCTGGTGTTGCCGTCCGAGTCCAGGATCTTGGATCTCGCTGGTATGACCCTCACAGAATAACTACTCCCAACCCCCGCCGATACCGGCGGGGGTTTTCAACCTCATGGTATTCTCAATAGAAGCATAATAGGGAGTTGTCCATGCGTCTTGTCATCCCCTCCGCCCTGATCCTGATTCTGTGTGCCGCCGCCACTCCAGCCGGCGCCGTAGGTTTTGACCTCGGCATCGCCATCGGCGCCCAGCTCAACGGCGATATCTCACACCTTGACCTCAACACAGACGACGGCTTCAGCCTGGGGCTGGAGCTGATGTTCGAGATCCCGATTATCAAACTCGGCGTCGGCTACGAATACGGCTTCCCGCGGGACACCGACGGCGCCGTGTCCGATATTCAATACCACCTGGTCTACGGAATAGGCAGAATTCACCTGGGACCGGTCTACTTCGCGGTGCGGGCGGGCTATGCCGACGTCAGCGCCAAAGTGCCGGACTACAAAGGGTCCAACGCTGCAATTTCGTGGGGCGCCGGTTTTGGCGTCAGGATATCCAAGTTCAAGCTTGAGGCGATGTACAACGATTTTGACATCGAGGTCGACCAGGCAGGAGGGTCGATGCCCTACACCAACTATACCGCCCGGGTGATCTATTCATTCTGATCTCAGTCCAGACAGGAGGTCCCATGCTCAAATTCGTTCAGTGCATCAAAGGCCAACCAGACATCGAACTCTACGAATTCCGGCAATACTGGAGTGATTACTGCACACGCCTCAGCGGCTTTCTCAAGAGCCACGGAATTACTCGGATCGACTTCAGTACCACGTTGGCAGTCGAGGACACCCTCAAAATCATGGTCGAGCGGGGCACACGCCAAGCCTACGACGGCATGGTCGAGGTCTATTTCGAGAATGCCGGCGTGCTCCGTCGACTCTTGGATATCCCTGGATTCCAGGACGACCTCTCGCAGATTCAAGCACTGCAAGAGGAGTTTGTCGATTTGGGACACTCGACGTTCTTCTTCGCCATGGATGACGAGGGGCCTTAGCGACTTATCCACAAACTTCTTCGAATTAACGAGGCAAACAGTGGATATGCAAAATTCTTTCTTGATAACGATAAAAATATTT
>JAOZPW010000320.1 GCA_029932545.1 Thermoanaerobaculales bacterium
GTTTCCCAGCCCGGGAAGGGAGCGCTGGTGTACGTGTAGGAGTCCGGCGCCGATTCGTCGCGCACCCAGCGCGCCAGGGTCAACATCCGCAGGCGGTCAAGCAGCTCCGGGCGTGGCAGGGTGTGCAGGGGCGTTCGGGTCAGATCGGGCACCGGCCACAAGCGGATGGTGTTGTCGGACGATGCCGAGGCGATCTGCTTCCCGTCGGGTGAGATCGCCACGGCGTTGATATCATCCTCGTGCCCGAGCAGCAGGTGAGGCGCTTCACCGGTGATCGGACCGATCCTGAGATCTTTGCCCTGAACCGTCGCGACCACTGTGCACGCCTGGTCCATGGCCAGAATCTTGGAGATGTTCAAGGCCCCCCAAACGGACCCGTGGGTGGCGAGTTCCCGAGAGCTACCGGTGGCCAGGTCGTGAACGGTGGCCTTCCAGCCTTTGGCGCCCGCGGATGCGCCCACCAATAGGTCATCGCTGCGGCACCGGGCAAAGGTCTCCAAGCCCTCCAGGACCAGCTCGTGATCCATCATCTCCGGGTCCCAGCGGTGGATGCCGCCTTCGAGGGCGGCCAGAATCGCCCCGTCTTCCGAAAACTCGAGACCCTGGAAGGTCCGGCCCCCGGGCACGTCCTCGACGACGGTGGATTCACCGGTTTCCCAGTCCCACACGATGAGAACCCCATGCAAACCCAAACCGCCCACCCCCCTATTGTCGGCGCCGACTGTCACGATGCCAGCCGCAATCCTGCGTCCAGTGGACCCCACAGCGAGCGCGTGCACATCGCCCGGAGGAATCGGGAACTCGGCCTGGACTTCACCTTGGAGGGACACCACTCGTACCACGTTCGCCCCGCCGATGGCCGCCGCGACGAAGCTCCCGTCCGGCGACACGGCGACCTTCGACAGACCCACAAAGCTCGAAGCGGCGCCCCAGTCCACTAGGACTCTGCCGTGCTCTCCGCTGGTCGGTGTCAGAGGCCACAGACGAACTGTACCGTCCGACGAAGCCGATACCAGCCAAGATCCGTCCGGGGTGAAGCCCAGGTCGTCCACCGACCCGTCGTGACCGCGCAGGACATGGCCGTACCGTGCTCGATCAAACGGCCACAGGCCGACAGCGCCCTTGCTCGAGGACGCCAACCAACGTCCGCTGGGATCGAAGGCCAGGCCGTGAACCCCACCTCGATGGATGAGGACGGATAGTGGTTCGGCGTCAGGTGGGTCGTCGATTCCCCAGATCCTCGCAAAACCGTCGGCATGGCCACTGACGAGATAGGAGCCGGAGGGATCAAATACCAGAGCGTTGCAGCGTTCCGCAGTGTTGCTTTGCCAGGTGCGAACAGGATCCGTCGATTCGACTGTCAGCGACCACAGCTGCACTCCACCGGCACTATCCACAGTGGCCACCTGAGTCAGCTCAGGACTGAAGGTAATCTGCTGGAAGGGCCTGTCGTGGTGTGCCACCAGCCGCGGCGCCCGGTCTGTGGCTCCGGTGTGCATTTCGGTTACGAAGAGTCTGCCGCCTTCTCCGTATGCCATGAGCTCTCCTGTGGGGTCGATAACCGCAGGTGTCGGGTCCCTTGAAAACAGCCAGTGGAGGACTTCCTCGGATTGCGGGTCGACTCGCAGGTCACCCCTCTCGGTACCGGAGGAGGAGCACAATTTCAGCACGTGGTCGAGGTTTCCCGTCGCCACCATCCACTCGCCGTCGCCCGGCGGTTTCCAAGCCGTGATCGGTTGCTCCCTCAGCAACCGTCCCTCCGGTACCGACCAGAAGCGGTAGGTGGGGTCACCCCAGCCGACTGACAGTAGGACGTTCGAGCCCGGCGCGAACCAGACCAGAGTTGGCGTCTGGTGAGCCTGCCAGACGGTGGGCGCCTCGCCCGATGCGGGCCACAGCGCGATTTCCCCCGACCAGTAGCCTGCAGCCAGCCAGCGGCCGTCTGGACTGAGCCGCGGTACTGTTGGCCATTCGTCACCGCCGGTTCCCTTGCGAACAGAAAGGCCCTTGGGGCCCTTCCACAGGGCCTGCAGGGAGAGGTGGCGGGCCTCCGGATCGTCCTCCAGCTCAAGGCTCGCAATGGCCCGGGCGAGGGCGCCGCCAGGCGTGTGGTTAACCTCGAGCTGGCCGAGATGCAAGAGCTGCCGTGCCTCGGCGCGTCGCGCCTGGTTCGCGCTGCGGCGCCACAAACCGGTCACGGTGATGGCCACCGCTGCGAGTACGAGTATGCCGACCGACACTGCCAGGCGCCGTCTCCTGCGCCTCCTACCGGCAAGTTGGCTCGATTCATGGACGAAACCTGCCTCGACCCTGCTCAGCGCGCCCGGGTAGTTCTCCTGCCACAGGCGGAGCTCACGGTACGCCGAGCCGGTCCACAGCAGGTCGTGCGAGCGGTCGTGTTCCTGCCAGACGCAGGCCGCCTGTCGCACTTGGTCGCGCAGTTGGACCGCGTCCGCGTCCTGGGTCTTCCAGCGGACCAGGCGAGGCCAGGCAGTGAGCAGCGATTCGTGCACGATCTCCACCCAGTGGTGCGCGGAGGCCTGCTCATCACCGCTCGCAGGTACCTCGAAGGCGGTCAGCAATCGGCCGACGACGAGCTCTTGAAGGACTTTGGTCGCCGCCTCGTGTTGATCGGCGGCAAATACCGAGAGGAGTTCACCAACCTCGCGTGCCACCCTGGTTCCTTGACCGGTCACCTGGTTGCGGAAGATCTCCCGGACCAGAAGCTGATCAGTGTAACCGATCGCGACCATGACTTCCTCGGCATGCTGAGCAAGGGTGCCGGTGACTCCGCCGATCTCTTTGTGGGCCTGACGGGTTATCAACCGTCGTTCGCGATCGCGGAGTTCCCACATACGAGACAATGCAAAGGCGAGCATCGGTGTGGCGCCTCGTTCCCCGGCCACCTCATTGATCATTTCTCCAGCCAGTTCATCATCCTCAAACCGGTATCCGGCGTGCAAGGCCGGCTCGACCATGGCGCGTTTCAGATTCTCCCCGGCCAGCGGTCCGAGAACGGTGAGGTCTTTGTACACCTCTGCCAAGCCAGGGTGAGCATGACAGTCGTAGAGGAAGTCATCACCCATCACCAATGCGACATGAACGTGAGCCGAATGGGCCAGTCGGGACAGCAGCTGGGCAAACGAGACCTGAACCTCGTCGGGATTGAGAGTGAAGAGTTCCTCGAACTGGTCGACGACCAGGAGTGCCTCACCCGACCTCTCCCGCCAGCGCGACACCAACGACAGGGCCACATCCGGGTCGTGGCAGGCGAGCAACTGCTGCACGGCCTCTGTGTCACCCGAGAACTCGGGCGCCAGGGCCTGTGCCAGGGAGTTGAACGGCGCCTCACCAGGCTCGAAAACCAGCGTGCCCCAACCCTCCGGTGCCGACGGCATGACCCCGGCCCTGATAAACGAACTCTTACCCACCCCGGACGGCCCAATCCCTGCCAACAGCTTCTGGCGATGGATTTTTTCCCACAGGGAGTCCACCTCCTGCTCCCGACCAAAAAAGAACTCGGCGTCGGACTCAGTGAACGCGGCCAGGCCCGGGTATGGCGAGAGATCGCGCGGTCCCACCAAACCCTGGAACGGCGTAACCGTGGCCACTGTCTCGAGATAGACCACCTCGGCCACCAGCCGGTAGCCGCGCTTGGCGATGGTCCCGATGTAGCGGGGGTTACGGACTTCGTCGTTGAGAGCCCGGCGGAGCACCGCTATGGCACTGGACAGAGTAGTATCGCCCACGAAATCCTGCTGCCAGACGGCATCGACGATATCCTGTCGCGAAATCACCTCACCGGCATGTTCCGCCAGGAAAACCAGCAGGTCCATCCCCCGGGGCTCGAGCTGGACCTCCTCGCCATCGGCCGAAACTCGATTCAGCTCCGGCTGAACCAACCACCGACCGACACGGAAGCTCTGCCCCCGCGCGAATTTTGTCTGTTGCACTGACACCATCGTAACAGAGGTCATCCCAGCCCAAAGGCCCGATCCCAGCAAAACCCCAATGTTTCCCCAAGGACTTTTGCCACCTCACGACCGATGTTGGGTACGGACCCGGAAGCCACATCGTCAACCGCCGTCATGCTGT
>JAOZPW010000068.1 GCA_029932545.1 Thermoanaerobaculales bacterium
AACGCGGTGTCGGTCTCAGTGTTAAAACCGTCTCACCTCCAGTGGGTGTTTCATTGAGGTTAGCGCGTATGCCCCCTCTCCCCTGCTCCCCCTCACGACCAAGACCAGCTACTATCACCTCATGACCGATTTCGATCTCGATACCGAGGTCATCACCCGTGTCCGCGAAGCAGCGGACATCATCGCAGTCGTCTCCGACCAGGTGCGCCTGAAACGCCGTGGGGGAAAATGGATAGGCCTGTGCCCCTTTCACGAGGAAAAGACACCGTCTTTCACGGTTGATGCCGAAAAAGGTTTCTACCACTGCTTCGGTTGTAAAGCAGGCGGCGACGTTTTCAATTTCGTCATGGCGCAGCAGAACTTTAATTTTCCCGAGGCTGTCGAGTACCTGGCCAGACGGTTCGGAGTCAACCTGCCGGCCCGGAGCCCGGGGGCCCAGAAGCGACGCCACGAATCAGAGCGCCAGCGGGCCATTCTTGAAGAGGCCCAACGCTGGTTCGTTGAGCAGTTGCACTCTGCCGGTGGCGTCGAGGCCGCCCGCGAACTGGACAAACGAGGCTTCCCCCAGTCCAGTTGGTCGGATTTCGGATTCGGGTGGGCCCCGGATGAGTGGCGAGGCCTGGTCGACCACCTGCGGGCCCGCCATCCCGAAGGCGTCCTGGCTCAGGCCGGATTGATCGTTCAGCCGGAAAGCGGCAAGAGTCCCTATGACCGATTTCGAAAGCGGTTGATGTTTCCCATCCGATCGGGAGACGGCCGCTTGATCGCTTTCGGCGGCCGAATTCTGGGTGATGGCGAACCCAAGTACCTCAACAGCCCCGAGAGCACACTGTTCCACAAACGCTCGACGCTGTTCGCCCTCGACCGGGCACGCAAGGCAATCTCCTCGAGCGGAGAAGTGATCGTGGTCGAGGGTTACTTCGACTGCCTCTCCCTTCACCGGGTTGGTCTGGTCAATGTCGTCGCCACGTTGGGAACGGCACTGACCCCGGAACATGGACGATCGCTTCGCCGTCTGTTGGGGGAGGACGGACGGGTTCTCCTGTGCTATGACGCAGACTCTGCCGGACAGCGAGCGGCAGCAACTGGGGCCGGTGTTCTCCTCCAGGCCGGTATCGACGTCGCCATGATCACCATCGAAGGCGGCAAGGATCCCGATGATATTATTCGAGACGGCGGCATCGAGGCCTTCAATTCGATGGCTTCCAGGCCAACCTCACTGCTGGACTTCCTGCTGGCAAACATGCCGCCAGACCCCGCAGAACGACGCCGTGCCGGCCTTGACCTGGCACCACTGGTCTGCTCTGCAGCCAATCCGGCATACCGGCAGAACTTGATCGACGAACTGGCGAGGCGCCTCAACCTCAGGCCTCGTGATATCGAGAGCAAAGGCCGGACGCCCGGCGCCCGGGGCGGTCCACCCCCGGCTTCAGGTCCGACTACACCCCAAGCCGCTACGGCACCCGGCGAAATGGACCTGGCTCGAATCCTCCTCGAAGGATCGGCTGTGATCCGGGCCAAGGCCACCGAGGATGTCATCCCCGAGTTGATCGAAGATGTTCGAGTCCGGGGCTTGCTCTCGCTCGTTCTCGAATGGGGCCCTGACCAGGAGATCGCAACTCGTGTGATGGCGGAAAGTCAGAATGAAGACCTCCGGAACCTTGTCGCCCAATTGTGCACATCCGAGCACCCCCCGGTCACCGAGGAGAGAGCCGCCTTGACCCTGGCCCTGGTGGTTCGACGCCAGGAGAAGGAGGCCGCACGCTCCCTTCAGCAGGCAATTGAGCAGGCATCACGCGACGGCAATTTTGAGCGAGTGGCCGAGTTGCAGGCGGAGAAGATCAGACTGAGGAGCCGTACAAAATAGGAAAAATCAGCCAATTTTGTCGAATTTCTCCAAAAAGACTTGCCAAATCTCCCTTCGGGACCCATATTCCCTTTCGACGAGACGGTTGTGGGACCAGCTTTGAGGTGCAGGAGACGTGTTCCGTGACCTTCAATGCCAAGCCAGGCACACAATACCACCGGCATGACGGCGAGGTTGTGGCCGCCGGTGTTGCACCTAAGGTGATGAGGGTTGGCGAATAATTATCGTTCGACAGACGTTGTTGCGAGAAATGATGGAGGCTTGTTCGTGCTGATTGAAGAAAAGTACCCTGAACTCAATACACTGATCCAGACCGGTAAAGAACGAGGCTACATCCTCTATGAAGATCTTTTCGAGAAGCTCCCGGAAGAGGTCACCGGCATTCCCGAGGAATTGGACGAGATTCATCAGCGCCTCAACGAACTTCACATTGAGGTTATGGAGGGCGAGAGTGCCGAGGGCGGCGATGACAAGGCCGCACCTGCTGACGGGAAAGAAACCTCCGAATCCAAGGCAGACACCGGCAAGGAAAAAGTGATTCCGGCCAAGACCCTGGTTCGACCGGAACAACTGGAAAAGACCAACGACCCTGTCCGAATGTACCTGCGAGAAATGGGGACCGTGAACCTGCTCGATCGTGAGGGCGAGGTCAAGATCGCTCAGCGCATCGAGGCCGGCGAAGCCAGAGTCTTCATTGCTCTTTCCAAGGAAGTGCCCATCCTGGAACTCTTCTTGAGGACCAATGAGCAGGCCCGCCGGGAACGCCGAGGTGTCAAGGAGTTGATGCAAACCGGGGAGTCTGTTCTCGACGAGAAGGCCCTGGACAGAGTCAAAGAGGGACTTGGACTCTTCGCCAAGATCAACGAGCTCGATGAGGAGAGCAAGGAACTCAAGATTCGGCTCCACCGTTGCAAGAAATCCGGAAAACGGTTTCAGGAACTCTCCGAGAAGATCGACGTCAATATGGCCGACATCGCGATTATGGTCCGAAGGGCAGATTTCACGACCACTACACGCAACCGCCTTCTGACGTTTTTCAACGAGGTCGACCGGCGCTTTTCCATTCCCGTCCTCACCGTCAACAAAGACCGGAAGAAGATCCAGCAGGAGAAGAACAAGGAACGACGGCGCTTCTACCAGGAAAGGGTCGAACGCTACGAGGAGGAACTGATACTGCTGGAAGAACGTTTCCGGATTCCCTATGACGACCTGAAGAATCTTCTCGCCGAGGTGCGCCGGGGCGAAGGAATGACTGACTTGGCCAAGCAGGACCTGATTGTCGCCAACCTCCGGCTGGTAGTTTCCATCGCCAAGAAATACACCAACAGGGGCCTCCAGTTCCTCGATCTGATTCAAGAAGGCAATATCGGCCTGATGAAGGCTGTCGACAAGTTTGAATTCCGCCGAGGTTACAAATTTTCCACCTATGCGACCTGGTGGATTCGCCAGGCCATCACGCGGGCCATCGCCGACCAGGCCCGTACGATCCGTATTCCGGTGCATATGATCGAGACGATCAACAAGCTGACCCGAACGACTCGGATGCTGGTTCAGGAACTGGGTCGCGAACCGTCGGTTGCCGAGATCGCCAATAGGATGGAAATGCCGATTTCCAAGATCCGGAAGATCCACAAAATCTCACAAGAGCCCATTTCCCTTGAGACCCCGATCGGTGAAGAAGAAGATTCGCACCTCGGTGATTTCATCGAAGACACGGCCTCCGTCTCACCGATTGAGGCTGTGATCATGAGGACGTTGAAGGACCACACCAATTCCGTCCTCAAATCACTGACACCACGAGAGGAACAGGTTCTCAAACTGCGGTTCGGCATCGGAGACGGAACCGAACATACGCTCGAGGAAGTTGGACGCACTTTCAACGTCACTCGCGAACGCATTCGCCAGATCGAGTACAAGGCCCTGAGGAAACTTCGCCATCCAACCCGATCTCAGTTACTGAAACCATTCTCCGAAGGAGAGAATTAGCAAACAACCCTTGCTGGACACCGCCCCTCGGGTTACCATACGCTCGGGGCCTATAGCTCAGCGGTCAGAGCCGCCGGCTCATAACCGGTCGGTCCCAGGTTCGAATCCTGGTGGGCCCACCACAATTGAAGAGATGGGTGGTGGAAGATCACCGACGGTAATCCACCGGGAAAAACCGGTGTATCAGGGGGCTCATTGAATACAGCACAATACGATCTCGTTCTCATGATTCGGCTGCAAGGCCTGTACGACGGTATCTCTCAGGCCCTTCAGGACCGCCAGACCCCTCCCCTGGAAGTCAAGGAGTTGGAAGAGGCCAACCGGCAACGACAAGCCGAGCTGGCCGACCTTGAAGCGCAAGTGGTCGCGCACCAGGATGAACTGCAAGAGGTTCACAAGGGCGAGGAGGAGTGGCGTCTCGAACTGGAACATTTTCAGAAGCAGAAAAGCATGGTAACCAACGAACGGGAATTCACCGCCGTCATCTCGGAAATCGACTACGCCACCAAGGAACTGGATACTCGCAAGACCCGACACGACGAGTTGGATACCATGATTCGGGAGCTTGGCGAAGATATCGAGAGCCGGCAACAGGCACGGCCTGAAGAAGAGTCAGCACAGAGAGAGATTACCGAGAGTTGGGAAACCACCAAAGAGGATCTCAAGCTCAAGGTGCAAAAGTTGGCTCTGGACGCCGGTGCTGAAGAAGAGAAACTCAGCCCCAAGAGCCGGGCACTCTTTCACAGACTGCTCAAGAGCAAGAAAGGCATCGCCATTGCTGCCGTTGCGGACGGCAGTTGTTCAGCGTGCCATTTCAAACTCAGGCCGCACCTGATGCAACGCGTCTGGCGATGCGAGGAAATCATCACCTGCGAATTTTGCCATCGGGTTCTCTTTCGAGAAGATGCCGTGTCCGGCCTCAGTGAAGGAGAAGGGTGATGGAAGAAACTGGAAACTGGATACTGGAAACTAGACCCCGTTTCTCCAACTGAGTCGACAAGGGCGCTTTTTGTTAGGATTTTCTGATCAATCCCTCGCATGAACTACTCAAGAATATTTCCCAAGAATAACGCCACCGTAAATCACTGTGGCATGCGGACCGGTTCAAAGTGCTCAGTTTCCAGTTTCCAATTTCTAGTTTCTGGCCTCGAACATCACATCAGAACTTGGAAACAGAGCCTCGATGTCTCGATCCACCTCAGAAGTAGGTAACCATGCACACCACTATCTCCTCCCGGTTGGCCGGCGTGCAAACCCGTTTGGAACGCGCCGCCCTCGGAGCGGACCGCGATCCTTCCGGCATCACTCTCATCGCCGTCAGCAAGACCCAACCGTCATTACCTCTGTCGGAAGCTCTCAGTGCCGGGGTACTCCATCTCGGCGAAAACCGAGTGCAAGAGGCGGCATCGAAGAAGCCGGATGTTGACGGAGCTGCCCAGTGGCACCTGATCGGCCCCCTCCAGCGAAACAAGGTCAAGCTGGCCCTGGAGACATTCGACGTCATCCATACCTTGGACCGACCAGCCCTGGCCGACCGACTGCAGATGCTGCTTGGAGAACATTGGCCTGGGCGCCGATTGCCCGTCCTGCTGGAAATCAACGTCGGGCACGAAGCACAAAAGGCCGGCGTTCTCCCTCACGAAGCCGAAGACCTTGCTCGACATGTGCTCGCCGACTGTCCAAACCTGCAGCTCGACGGTCTGATGGCCATCCCGCCCTTCGGCCTCGACCCCGAGGCCGGTCGGCCGTATTTCAAGGCCTTGGCCGACCTGCAGAAGGAACTCGGTCAACGCCTCGGCCTTGCCCTGCCCTCCCTCTCGATGGGCATGAGCCACGACTTCGAGATCGCCATAGAAGAAGGCGCAACGATGGTAAGGGTGGGTACGGCGATTTTTGGGAAAAGGCTGATTAAAGAGATTTAAAGGGGAAGTATTTTTCTCTCTCACTGGGAGGGCCAATCCGGCCGCACCCCTCGCGACGAACGCTTCGCGCACAAAAAACATAATATCCGGCGCGAAGCGCCTCTCGCAATGTGCGTGGCTGGATCGAAACAACGGCCACAATGACCTTCCCGTATCCAAAAAGCCGATCCAGCCACGCACATTGCGACTACGACGCCTGAAAACCTTGCCTGATTCCCTGCTTTGTGAAAAAATGCGCATCCGATGAAAGGGTGGCAATTTCATGAATGAATCTTCAACCGTTTCAACGGCCGTTGAAGCCGAAGCCTCCCGGCTTGCCGCTGATGCGACACCGGCCTGCATTGAATTCCTCCGCGACCTCGTCGCCTTGCCCTCACCCCCGCGCGGGGAAAGACTGGCCTGCGAAAGGGTCATGCGGGAAATGGAGAGCCTTGGCTTCGACGAAGTTCTGCTGGATGACATGGGCAATGTCTTGGGGAGATTGGGCAGCGGGCCGCGCACGATCGCCTTTGACTCCCACATCGACACCGTCGGCATCTCTCGTCCAGCCCTGTGGCGATTCGACCCCTTCAAGGGCCAGACCCTCGGAGGCACCTTGTTCGGCAGGGGCGCCTCGGATCAGAAGGGCGGCTTGGCCACCCTGGTCCACGGCGTAGCCCAGGTCGCCAAACTTGGCATACCCGAAGAATTGACGCTGTGGGTAACGGCCACGGTCAATGGGGAAGACTGCGTCGGACTGGCATGGCAGTACCTGATCAGGGAGTTCGGCCTCGATCCTGAGGCGGTGATCATCGCCCTCCCGTCCCATCTCGGCATCTGCCGCGGCCAGCGCGGACGACTGGAAATCGAGGTCAGCACCGAAGGCATCTCAACCCACGGCAGCCAACCGGACCGTGGCGCCAACGCCATTGTGGCGATGGCGCCGATCATCCAGGCAATCACTCGGATGCACGGAAAACTCAGTCAGGATCACGAGATGCTGGGCCGGGGTTCCGCGGCCGTTACCGGCATCTCGGCGGACTCCCCCTCTTTCACCGCCATCCCGGATGGGTGCACCATTCGCGTAGATCGACGGCTGACCATCGGCGAGACGGCACAATCGGCTCTGGAAGAGGTTCAGGCACTGCCCGAAGTGAAGGCCGCCGGCGCCGAAGTCCGCTTCCTTGAGTATGCTGAGCCGTCATGGCGGGGCCTCGAATACCCGACAGAGAAGATATTCCCCGCCTGGGAAACCCCAGACGACAGCCATGTGTTTCAGGCGGCTCAGAGCACGGCGCGCAGAGTCCTGGGGCGAGAACCTCGACTCCATCGATCAGCCTTCTCATCCCACGGGTGTGCCACTAAGGGCCTTTTCAACATCCCGACGATCGGCTTCGGACCGGCCAACGAAAAGGACTCCCACACCGTCAACGACCAGATTTCCCTGGCACAACTCCAGCCGGCGATGGCCTTCTATTCGCTGTTCCCGCTGGTGTACGTGGGATAGCCCGGCTCCGCCGGGCGCTATCAGCGATCAGCTGAGCCTCTTGCAAAAATGGGTCGCCACGATGCGGGGCAGGAGCCCCGCGCTCCCACATACTGTCCCAGCGGGCCTTTTGCCTATCTTTTTGTGCCTTTTTGTGGCTGCTTTTCTTGCGGCAGTTTTCAGTATTTGCTCTCAACGAAGCAAATCCAATAGCCCGGTAACCTCAGTGACCGCGTGAACCGGGATGCCAAAATTTCCCATGGCGTTCCGGGCGGGCAGCACTACCTTGGCGAAGCCCAGGGCCTCGGCTTCCCGGACCCGCTCCGCAGCCCGGCTGACCGCCCGCACCTCGCCCATCAACCCGACCTCTCCAAAAACCGCAATATCAGGAGGCAAAGGGCGATCGGCCGCCGACGACATCAGGGCGGCGGCAATCGCCAGATCCAGCCCCGGTTCCCGAAGAGCCAGGCCACCCACTAAGTTGACGAACACATCCCTCTCGCCGAACCGGATTCCCGCGTGCCGCTCCAAGACTGCCAGCAACAGGGCAAGGCGTGAGCCGTCCAGACCCTGAGCAACCCTCCGTGGCGTCCCGAGATTGCTCGGCGAAACCAGAGCCTGGACTTCGACCAGCAATGGCGCCGTTCCTTCCAGCGCCACCGCAACCACCGAACCGGGCGCCCCGGGTCGCCGATCCTCCAGCAACCAGGCCGAAGGGTTGCGCACCCCCTCGAGTCCTGAACCGGTCATCGAGAACAGGGCCAACTCGGACACGGTGCCGAAGCGGTTTTTTGTCGCCCTGAGAACCCTGAGATCGTGGCCCGGCTCACCCTCGAGGCTCAGCACGACATCGACGAGGTGCTCAAGCAATTTCGGCCCGGCAATCATGCCGTCCTTGGTCACGTGGCCCACCAGGATGACTGGGATCCCCCGAGTCTTGGCGATGTGTTGAAAGCGTGCGGCGACTGCACGTACCTGGCTGGGAGATCCCGCCAACGCCTCGACTTCTGAGGCCACCATTGTCTGAACCGAATCGATAACGACAACCGAAGGTTTGAGATTTTCCAGATTGCCAATCACAGCATCAACCGACGTTTCGGCATGTAAGAGCAGCTGAGAACGAACACCGTCGACCCTCTCGGCGCGCAGGGCAACTTGTTGGGCGCTCTCCTCGGCGGACACATAGATCGCCGGCGCCAAATCCCCGGCCAGGGCCGCGGCGGCCTGGAGCAAGATCGTCGATTTCCCCACTCCAGGCTCTCCGGCCAGCAGGACCAACGACCCGGGAACCAAACCACCGCCCAGCACCCGATCGATGCCGTCGATGCCACATTGGATTCTTTCGGTGACAGCGGCCACGGCCTCGGTCACGGATACCGGTCCCTCGTTTCTGGGTGGTATCCGAACGCCCTTGCCCGCCTTTTGCTTTGGAGCGCGCGGCTGTTCGACGTAGCAATTCCAACCGCCGCAGCCTGGACACTGACCCAACCACTTTCTGGACTCGTGGCCGCAGTCGGTGCAGAAAAAAACAGTGTCAGACGCCATCGATTCACCCCCGCATCAGAGTATAAGGGTGGATGCCGCCAGCGTCAGGAACGAGATGACAGCTGATAGCTGAGCCTCTTGCAATAATCAATCGGCACGATGCGGGCCGGGAGGCCCGCGCTCCCACCGCGAAACCTGGGGCACCGCAAATGGAGCGCGGGGCTCCTGCCCCGCAACAAGCGCCACCTCGTTTCGCTCTTTTTGCAAGAGGCTGAGCTGAGAGCCCTAGAACGGCTGCCCGTCGTCACCGTGGTGGTGACGTTCGGCATTCTCGAACCGGGTGAACTGGTTCTGAAACACCAGGTCGAGATCAGCGGTCGGGCCGTTGCGCTGCTTGGCAATCAACAGCTGGGCCTCGCGCTCGTCAAGCTCTTTGTCATAAACCCAGGGACGCACGATGAACATGACGATATCGGCATCCTGCTCAATACTGCCGCTTTCCCGCAGATCGGAGAGCTGCGGCCGACGGTCCGATCCCCGCTGTTCCGGACGCCGGGAGAGCTGCGACAGCACCAGCATCGGCACCCCGAGTTCCTTGGCGATACCCTTGAGCCCACGAGAAATCTGAGACACCTCTTCAGTCCGGCTGCTGTTGGACCGCCCCCCGGACATAAGCTGAAGGTAGTCCACCATCACCAGATCCAGGCCACGCTCCTGCTTCATTCTCCGGGCCTTGGCCGAAAGTTCCATCAGAGTGATACCGGCCGTATCGTCGATCCACAGGTCGGCCTTTTTCAGCGTCTCGGCGACGGCAGTAATCTTGGGCCAGTCGTTCTTGGCCAGATACCCGTGGGTCAGTCGCGACTGGTCGACCCTGGCTTCGGAGGACAAGAGCCGCCGCACCAACTGTTCGGCGGACATCTCCAGCGAGAAGACCGCAACCTTTTTTTTGCCCCTGATCGCGGCATGGGCACAGATATTCAAACCCAAGGAAGTCTTACCCATCGATGGACGGGCGGCCAGGATGACCAAATCGGTGTTCTGCAGGCCTCCGGTCTTGTCATTGAGTTCGTAGTAGCCTGTATCGATTCCGGTCAGGGCACTGTGGGTCTCCTGGGCCTTTTCCAGATTGACCAGTTCCTTCTCGGTCAGCTTGCCGATCGACTCCAGACCCCCACCCAGGGTTCCTTCGGCGATGGCATAGACCGCCTTCTGGGCGCTTTCCACTGCCGCCGTAGCCTCGCCCTTGTCGACGGAGCATGTGTCGAGAATTGAGCGTGCCGCATGCATCAGGCGACGTTTGACCGCCTTGTCGAACACGATTGCAGCGTAGTAGCCGGCATTTGCGACATCGGGCAAGGCATCAACCAACGACGACACCAGTGCCGCACCCCCAACCCGCTCGAGGAGGGACTCTTCCCGCAAGTGGTTGGTGACGGTCACCAGATCCGCCGCCTGCCCCCGTTCTTGCAGCGTCAGGCAGGCGCCATAGACCATGCGATGTTGATCCAGGTAGAAGTCTTGCTCTTCGAGTTTCTCCATCACGTTCAGCAGCGAGACGGGATCGACCAGAATTGCGCCGAGAACAGCGCGCTCAGCCTCCAAATCGGAGGGAGGACGATCACCGGTTTGCGCCGGAGGGAATGGGGGTGCGTTCACAGCCATGGCAGATAGGGTACATCAGACGAGGCCACACGGGAATGCCCTGACCCGAGCCCGTGCCCGTTCCCGAGCCCGAGCCCGATGTCAGTTCGTTTGGAAGCTGGGACTACGGCACAGATACCGAAAATTCCGACCATTCTCCGGCAATGATGCTGGGTCAGTTTGAGCAATACCCCGGGCAATTTGGCCTTTTTGTGGCTATTCCCTTATTTTTGCAAGCAGTTAATCTGAGAGCTGGTAGGAATTACCTCTTTACGCCCCTGAGAATCCCGGCAACCGTTCGGGCCGAATCTGTCCATGAAAAATCCTGAGCACGCTCGAGGGATTTTTTCCTCATGTCGTCGGCTATCCCTGCATCTGATACAACCCGGCTCAGGGCTTCGACCCAGCCTTCGACATCCTCGAACGGCACCACCAGGCCGGCGGTGCCGACAACCTCCGGCAGGGCGCCGGCCTGTGCAACAACAACCGGCGCTCCGCAGGCCATCGCCTCGAGGACCGGCAAGCCGAAACCCTCATCCAGGGAGGGCATGGCAAAGACGGCAGCGCCCGAATACAGCAGGATCAGGTCCTGATCTTCGACCCCTTCGACGTGGTAGAGCCAAGGGCGGTCTGCAACGGCATCGCCCCAACCCCTCCTACCGACCAACACCAGGGCGACCGGGTTCTCTCGATCGGCGTTCATCCTGTCCATCGCCGCAATCAGCAATCCGAGGTTCTTCCGGGGTTCCAGAGTGCCGACCGCCAGGACAAATCTCTCCGGCAGCCCAAAACGGCGCTGGAGACGATCGACACGCCCCGGCGGGGCCGGTTTGAAGACACCGTCAGCTGCGTAGGGCGAAACAATAATCCGGTCCTCAGAGAGGCCGAGTCGATCAATGAGCTCACGCTGTGTCGCTTTCGAGGGGACGACAACCGCGGCGGCGCGCGACACAGTCCACGCCATCCATCGCCAGTAGAGACGATAGTGCAAAGGCAACAACTGCGGCCACTTCAAAAAGGTCAGATCATGGACGACCGAGACCGTTGGCACCGGACAGCGGACCGGCACCATTCCGTAGGGCGAGAGCAGGGCGTCGGCGCCCGAACACCGCAGCGCACCGGGCAGTCGAAAGGTCTCCCAAACCGGCCGCAACAGGGACCGCATGGATCCAGGAACGATGACGACGCGGGCCTGAAGGCCCTCTGGGGCGGCAATGCCCTCGTGAGGCACGAGCAAGACCCATTCGATATCCGGCGCGGCTTCAGGCATTGCGCCGAGAATGCCCTCGAGCCATCGCCTGATGCCATTCGGCGGCTCGACCAGCGGCCGTGCGTCGACTGCGACCCGAATCTTCCTAGCCGTCATTTCTCATCTTTCTCCCCTCCCTTTGAAAGTTGGGCTTGAGCATTGCCCCCTCACTCCTCATCCATCATTTTTCACTCATTTCCACCTTCACACCCGCACAGGATATCGGTGTAGATACCATGCACACCGCGGGCCCTCAAACTCCGGAAGGTTCCGGCATCGTTGATGGTGTGGGCATACGATGGCATACCAATCTCGGCCAACCGTCCCGGCAACGAGCCCGAGGCCCGATCGAGCGGCAGGGTCACCGCCGCCAGCTCATGGTCAGCGGCAAATCTGAACACCGCCTCGTCAGTCGCATCCATCCGATAGAGCGTCAAAATGACGTATTCAAAGCCCAAAGCCCGTACGGCATCGTACTCTTCGAAGTGATAGACCTGCGCCACCAGTTGCGGCAGAGATTCCGGGATGACGACGGAAAGCAGCGCCAAGGCATCAACATTGGCCCACTTGCAGTCGGTCACGACGACGGCATCCGGGTGAGCATTGAGCCAGCGACCGAGAGCCTCGTCATCCATCGACGTGAGGCCGTCCAGCCTCGGCTGTTCCATATAGGCCTGACGGCTCATCCAACAGCCGTTGAACTCCGGACCGAAGAGCTGTTCTGATGCCGCGTTCCAGTCATGGATCGCTGCCAGGCGGCCGTCGGCGGTCCAATCCAGATCGATTTCGAACCACCGGCAGCCACGGCCATACCAGAAATCCAACGCCTCCACGGAATTGTTGTAATCGTGACCCTCAATCGCGCCCCCGGCGTGGGCAATCTGCAGGGGCAACATATCGCCCGATGGGGCTCTCTCAAAGGCGGCTTCCATACACGCTGAGGGATCGCCGCAGCCCGCCAGAACCAACGTCAGGAATGGGGCCATCAGATTCAGCCTGAACCACCGACCCTTGCACGGCTTAGCGCATTCAAAGAATAGCCACAAAAAGGCACAAAAAGGCACAAAAAAGAAACCGAACGAGACGTTGCAGCGAATCCTGGAAACCATCATTGCCCCAATACCGTAGCGGAGTACAGCAGAAAGGGCATACGCGCCTCGTTCTTTCGGAACACCAGATGACCGTCCTCCCACCGCACCTCTTCGAGATTATTGA
The DNA here is from genome assembly GCA_029932545.1 of Thermoanaerobaculales bacterium. Taxonomy (GTDB): domain Bacteria; phylum Acidobacteriota; class Thermoanaerobaculia; order Thermoanaerobaculales; family Sulfomarinibacteraceae; genus DAOWGJ01. The sequence continues at coordinate 12,834 of JAOZPW010000068.1, forward strand.
ACACCGCCACGCCAGGGCCGCCATCCAGCATCGAAGTTCCCAACCATCCCTCAGGCGCCGCGAGCCCCAGGAGATCAAGCACCGTTGGACCGAGATCAAGGTGCGTACCGACCCTGAGGTCTTTGCCGGGTTCGAGTGAAGGCGCCATCACCATCAAAGGGATGTTCTCAGGTCCGGGCGGCACGGGTCCACGGGCACGCGAAAGATGGTCACCAAAGAGCACAACGGCCGTATCGTGCTGATGACCACTCCGGTCCAGCCAGTCAATCAAAACACCGATCGACTGATCAACCTCGTGCATGCATTGAAGGTAGTCCCTCTCGAGCCGCGGCACCCCCGGTCCGGGGTCGACCGTCGGTTGGGGACCATGGTGCCGGAAGGGCCCGTGGCTCTGCAGGGTGATCAACGAGGCAAAAAAGGGGTCCTCCATTGAATCTACGAAGTGCAACGTCTGGCGCATGAAATCGGCGTCGATCGCTTGCCAACCGGAGGCCGAGCCGGTGAAATCTCCTTCGCTGAAGAACCTCTCAAAAGCGAGCTGCGGATAGATAACATTGCGATTGAAATATCCGGCTCGGTTGGCATGGAAGGCCGCCGTGCTCCAGCCGTGTTTACCAACCACGGCGGGCAGGGGTCGTACCGTGGTCCAGGCGGCGCTGAGAAGCCCTGAGTGCGTTGCCAACGGCAGCACGCCGAGATGCAAGGCAAGTTCGGTATCGGACGAGCCACCGCCGCTGTGTTGGGCAAAGAAATTGGGATAGACCCGAGCCGTGCGGGCCAGTGCCCGCAAATGGGGCATCACTGCCCGGCCACGAACCTCATGCTCCACCACCCACGGATCCAGGCTCTCGACCTGGACCAAAATGACATTCCGGACTCTGCCAACCGATCCCTCCGGCACTGATGGCCGTCCGGTCAGGGTACCGGGCCACTCTTGGTCGATCGGGTGACGCTTGCGCCCTACCCAGGCGTCGGCATCACGCCACCAGCTCTGAAGAATGCCGAAGCGGGCCACCGACTCGTTGAGGTCGAACACCCACAGGCGCCGCGCCTCCACCCGGTCGGCGGCGTCCCACAGAACCCGAGCGACCCTTCCGTGAGCTGCCGCTCCTACAATAATCAGAATAATGACCAGGCACGCCTTCTCCCAAGACCACAACCGCCTCGAAGGCACCAACCCAACCGCCACACACTGCACCATCCATGCGGCAACCAGCAAGACCAACCAACCCGTCGCCAGTTGGTGAAATACCTGGGGCAGAATTTCCCTGACCTCGCCCCCATGAAGCGCCATGGCCGCATGCGGTACCGACCCCGACCAGGCGGAGTAAAGGCCGTAAGCCCCCAACACACCAAAGAACACCAGCGAAGAGGCACCACAAAAAACCAGCCTCAAAGATCGCCGCCCGATCGCCAATACCAACGCCACAAAGATCGCCGGCCCCACCAGCGACCTCAGGCCGATGTTCAGCCAGTCCCACCAACCCAGCTCGAACGGAGCGATCCGGAACATCAACGAGGTATAAACCAGCGACCAGGTCAGGAAAATCGTCACCCCGAGACCCAGGATCCTGATATTGAAATCTCGGAAAATGCCGCACTTCATTAGCAGACAGTGTAGAGGTTCACCACTGCCTTGGGCCATCGATCGCCCGCGCCACTCCATTTGGAGCATATTTCCTAAGGTATTATGAGATCAGGACGATAAATACTGTCCCGATCAGATCCACTTGAGGAGAGTTCCCCATGTTTCCCAGAAAATCTCTCGCTGTTTCGTTGGTACTCCTTGCACTCTTGCCGGCTACCGGTCAACTAAGTGCAGCCGGTGTCACCATTCTCATCCACGGCTGGCACACGAGTGGCGACGTGCCCTGGTGGACCGGCGCCATGCAATCGGCGATCGCTTCACAACACCTGGGCGGCGAGGAGAACTTCGGCACAATTACGGTCACCGGCACCCTCGGCAACCTGGTTGCAACCTGCAGTCCGTGGAATGTCAACCTCGACAGCTCCTCCAGCGGCGAAATCGTCATCACAGTGGACTGGCACGCCGTGTCCGACCACCTCGTCAGCAGTGTTGCAGCCCAGGAGGTTGCGGCCGTCGTCGTTACCAAGATCTACGAGGCCCAGGGGGCGAACCTTGCCCTCGCTGAACTGCCCATCCACCTGATCGGACACTCTCGGGGTGGAGGCATGGTCTGCGAGATCGCCCGTCTGTTGGGTGAACAGGGCATCGAGGTGGATC
>JAOZPW010000069.1 GCA_029932545.1 Thermoanaerobaculales bacterium
CGGGGGCGTGGGGGAGCAGGGGAGAGGGGGAAAAGGATGAACGGGGAAGGGTAGGGGATCTTTCTGTGCTAGGATTCGTTCGATGATGGAGACAGGCCGAAACGGGCGATCGCAACTTCCCTGAGGGGATTTTTTTTTTGTTCGGTTTCTGTCTGGAGGAGAACGCCGTGATGGATGAAAGAAGCGGTGGGAAAACGAGCCTGGTTCAGGTCCTGGACCGGGAAGGCATAGGACGGACGCTGGCTCGTATGGCTGCTGAGATCCTCGAAAACGACGGGGACAACATCGTGCTGGTCGGTATTCACAGTCGTGGGGTTCCCCTGGCTCAGCGGTTGGCCGAGATTCTCGAGGCCGGCACCGGGAAAGAAATTCCTCTGGGGAGAATTGATATCTCGCTCTACAGAGACGATGTCGGCCCCTGGAGGCCGGCCCATTCTCAGCCGGTGTTGAAGCGTACCGAATTGCCCTTTGACCTGGACGAAAGGGTGGTCTACCTGGTGGACGATGTGCTCTACACCGGTCGCACAATTCGGGCTGCCCTGGATGCCCTGGTGGACTACGGGCGTGCCAAGGCGGTGCGTCTTGCGGTCTTGATCGATCGGGGCCATCGGGAGCTTCCGATCGCAGCGGATGTGGTCGGGAAAGTGGTGCAAACGTCTCGGGAGGAGGACGTTCAGGTCCGCTTGCTCGAGTTTGACGGCGAAGACGGAGTTTGGGCCGGAGCGGAGGTGGCCGATGGGGATTGAGCCGGCAACGGCGTTGGCAGGCAAGGATCTGGTGGGAATTGCCACTCTCGAACCTGGGGAGATACAGCTTCTGCTGGATACGGCAGAGCAGTTGTTGGAGGTGGCGCGGCGCCCGATCAAGAAGGTGCCGGCTCTGCGCGGCATGACGGTGGTCAACCTCTTCATGGAGCCGTCAACTCGGACGCGATTCTCGTTTGAGGTTGCCGAGAAACGACTTTCTGCGGACACCTTGAACTTCTCGTCATCGACCTCATCGGTGACCAAGGGCGAAACGCTCTTCGACACAGCCAGAAACCTGATGGCGATGGCGCCGGATTTCATCGTGATCCGGCACCCCAATACCGGAGCGCCGCACCGATTGGCGGGGGTTGTCTCGGCCTCGGTGATCAACGCCGGGGATGGAAGCAACGAACACCCGACACAGGCGCTGTTGGATGCTTTCACGATCCGCCGTCACTTCGGGTCCCTGGAGGGCTTGACGGTGGTCATCGCCGGCGATATCCGGCACTCGAGAGTCGCCCGCTCCAACGCATTTTTGCTGACGAAGATGGGTGCGAAGGTCAGATTCGCCGCACCGGCGTCGCTGCTTCCGGTTGAGGTGGAGGAGTTGCAGGCACAGCCCTACCATCGTCTCGAGCCGGCCCTCGAGGGCGCAGATGCCGTCATGATGCTTCGAATTCAAATGGAACGGCAAAAGAAACTGAACTTCCCGTCGATGCGGGAGTATTTCGACTTTTTCGCACTGACGCCTGAGCGGCTTCGTCTCGCCAAAGCGGGGGCCCTGGTCATGCACCCCGGGCCGATGAACCGCGGGGTCGAAATCGACTCGGAAGTGGCCGATGGCGATCAGTCAGTGATTCTGGAACAGGTAACCAACGGTGTGGCCATCCGAATGGCCATCCTGTATTTGTTGGCGGGAGGACGAAGTGAGTCGGCTGCTGGTTCGTAACGGAAGAGTGATCGACCCCGTTCAGGGGATTGACGAATTGATGGATATTCTGATCGAGGATGGACGTATCGCCACGCTCGGGAGGGAGATCAAGGCCGTCGATGCCCCCGAGCTTGACGCAGAAGGTCTGGTGGTCGCACCCGGGTTTATCGACCTCCACTCTCACCTCAGGGAGCCGGGGTACGAATACAAGGAGACGATCGAAACTGGATGTCTGGCCGCTGCTGCAGGGGGATTCACCGCGGTGTGCTGCATGGCCAATACCAACCCCGTCAACGATGAACCCGCCGTGACGAGGTACATCATGGAGAAGGCCAATCGGGCCGGCGCGGTCAAGGTCTACCCGATAGGTGCATTATCAAAGGGCTGTAAGGGTGATGAACTGGCCGAGATAGGGGAGATGGTCCGGGCGGGGGCAGTTGCAATTTCGGATTCACCCAACCCTGTGGCCAATTCTTTGCTGATGCGGCGGGCCCTCGAATATTGCAAGAGTTTCGACGTGCCGATGATCGTTCACCCGCAGGACGAGTTGCTCAGCGATCGGGGCGCGATGCATGAGGGTCGAGTATCGACCCGGATCGGCCTGCGGGGGATGCCGGGGGCCGCTGAAGAGGCGTTTGTCGCGAGGGACATCCTGCTGGCGGAGTTCACGGGAGGACGACTCCATCTTGGACACCTGAGTACTGCGGGCTCGGTCGAAGCCATCAGGGTCGCAAAGGCACGTGGCTCCAGGGTCACCTGTGAGGTCTCGGCCCATCATTTCTCTTTGACCGACGAGGATGTTGCCGGGTCCAACTACGATCCCCAGTGGAAGATGAATCCGCCTTTGAGAACCGATGAAGACCGGAAGGCGATCATCGCGGGAATTGCCGACGGAACGATCGACGCAATTGTCTCCGACCATGCGCCGCACCACCGGGACGAGAAAGAGATGGATTTCGCGGATGCGCCGTTTGGTATCAGTGCTCTGGAGACGGCGGTCTCTCTGGCTCTCGATCGATTGGTCAGGCCGGGGGTCATCGACGTTCCAGCCCTGGTCCGGCTGATGTCCGTGACTCCCGCGAGGATCGTTGGTGTGCCCGGAGGGAGTCTTGCGGAGGGTTCGCCTGGTGATTTGACAATTTTGGATCTAGAAAGATCCGTCACGGTTGATCCTGACTTGTTCGTCTCCAAGGGCCGAAACACGCCGTTCGCGGGTGTCACCCTGCAGGGAGGTCCGGCGGCGACGGTTGTTGGTGGCCGGGTTGTGTGGCAGCGATAAAGCTCTCAGCTCTCAGCTCTCAGCTCTCAGCAGTCAGTTTTCAGTTTTTGTGTTACGAGCCGGTTGGTTCCTGAGATGGCTATGGTATTCTTCCGGTCCGGTGACCTACGGGTCTCCGGACTTCAAATACGAGGCTTATTATGAGCGAAAAACCCCCTGAAATTAGTGAATTCGAGGCAGCTCTCCAAGACGGAGTCGGTGCCGGAAGTGTCCATGTGGGTGACGTCGTGCTCGGCACAATCGTCGAGATCCACGGTGACATCGTACTCGTCGATGTCGGCGGAAAAGCCGAAGCGGTTCTGGCTCGTGAAGAACTGGAGCAACCTGGGACCGGTGATCCAGTCGAAGTTGTAGTCACCGCGATCGGTCAGCAAATTGAGGTTTCCCATCGGTTGGCGGTGGAACAGAAGCTCAAGGATGTCTTGATTGACGCCGCCTCGACCGGCGAGCCCGTCGAGGGCAAGGTTGGGGGCCGGCGAAAAGGTGGCTTCGACGTCATTATCGCCGGAATTCGTGGTTTCTGTCCGATGTCGCAGATGGACGACTCGCGAAACGAGGACCTTGATATCCACCTTGGGCAGACCTATCAATTCAAGGTCTTGGAATATGAAGCGGATGGCGGCAATTTGGTGGTATCCCGAGCTGCGCTTTTGAGGGCCCAACGCGAGAAGATGCGTGCGCAGGCATGGGAGAAACTGGCGGAGGGCGCTGTGGTTGAGGGGACCGTACGATCCCTCCCGGATTTTGGCGCCTTCGTTGACCTCGGTGGAGTTGACGGGTTGGTTCATGTCACCGAGATCAGTCACCAGCGGGTTGGAAAGCCCGGGGATGTGCTGGCAATTGGGGAGAAGGTTACGGTCAAGGTACTGGGTTTGGACCGGGAGAAGAATCGGATCTCGTTAAGTATCAAGCAGATGCAGGCGGATCCATGGGACACTTTTGTTGAAAAATTCCCAAAGGGGGGAGCCTTTGAGGGAACGGTGGTACGGCAGGCGCCGTTCGGTATCTTCGTTCAACTCGAACCGGGATTGGACGGCCTCCTTCATGTCAGCCAACTGCCGCCGGGGCAGGACCTTAAATCTGAAGAACTTCAGGAAGGACAAACGATCAACGGTTGGATCAAGGAGGTTGATTCAGCTGCTCATCGCATCGGCCTGACCCTCCGACGGGTGCCGGACCATAATCCGTGGGAGCGGATCGGGATGCGGTACCAGGAAGGACAAACAGTCGAGGGAACTGTGGAGCACGGGACTGATTTTGGGGTATTCGTCGAGTTGGAGCCCGGAGTCAGCGCGTTGATTCCCATGTCCGAAACAGGTTTGGAACGGGGCGTTGATCCTCGCGAGGTCTTTTCTCCAGGACAGAAAGTCGTGACCAAAATCATGGCGGTCGATGGGAATCGCCAGCGGATCAGCCTCTCGATCAAGGCTCAGAAAATCGCCGATGAACGGAGTGAATACATCTCCCACATGGATACCGGTGTGGATTCCGGGCCGACAGTCAGCGGATTTGCTGCCCAATTGATGAGTGCCCTGGAGAAACCCAAGAAGGTTGTGGAGAAAACGACGCCGGCCGAAAAAGCACCAGCGAAGAAAGCACCCGCCAAAAAAACACCCGCCAAGAAGGCACCCGCCAAGAAGGCACCAGCCAAGAAGGCACCCGCCAAGAAGGCACCAGCCAAGAAGGCACCAGCCAAGAAGGCACCAGCCAAGAAAACTGCTGCGAAGAAGACCGATGCGGCCAAAAAGGCGCCGGTAAAGAAGACTCCAGCAAAGAAGCCGGCTGCGAAGAAGGCTGTGACAAAGAGCGAAAAAGAAACGACAGTCAAGAAGCCTACAGTCAAGAAAACCGCGCCGAAGAAAGTGGCCGCGAAGAAGACTCCCACTCCGAAAGCCGACGGCTGAGAGCTGATAGCGGAAAGCCAACAAAAAACCGCCGACTCTCGTCGGCGGTTTTTTTGATATCTGGAGGCGACGGCCGGATTCGAACCGGCGGATAAAGGCTTTGCAGGCCTCTGCCTTACCACTTGGCCACGTCGCCAGGGTTGCACAGTCTAGGGCAGGATCGAAGGAGCGTCAAGAAAAAGCCCGACTCCGGAGAGTCGGGCGGATATTGATGGAGCGGGAGACGGGAATTGAACCCGCGACGTCAACCTTGGCAAGGTTGCACTCTACCGCTGAGTTACTCCCGCTCGATCAGCCTCAGCCAGAGCCAAGGGAGCGATAATCTAACAGCCGCATGAGGGGATGTCAATACCGGACACTTGCCCTTGGGCTTCTCTGAAAGGCGAAGTAAAAGGCAAGGGTAAGTGGCGGTCAGCTCTCAGTTCTCAGTTGGCACTTGCCCCGCCGTTAGCATGACTGTCTCGAACAGGCACGTCACTTCATAGCCCAGAAAGAACTCGTCAAGAATGCTCTCCGGCTGACGGCTGATAGCTATTCGGCGGGCCGGTCAATCACATTTTGTTTTGGGTCCAACTCAGCAGGGTTGGGCAGTATTGATGTGGCTTTGACATGAGAACCCTGGTTGAAATAGGCGTGAGGGCGTATTCTAAATATAAGCTGAGGCCTGAGTTGAATGAGGGCTCGGAGGTTTCGACATGGCGGAGAGAGCACAGACAAGCATCTTACTGACTGGCGCCGGCGTCACCAATGACGATGAACTGCTGTCTGTCGTCAGGGCTGCCGGATTCAACGTTCGTGTGGAGCCATGGCATTCAGAGGTCCCCGCGTTGGTCGAGTCTCAGGCCTTTGACGCCATCATTGTCCAGCTTCCCTTGCCGGGCGTCGGGCTTGGTGTGCTGCTCAGCTCGATTCGTGCCAGAGAGGCACGATGTAGACAAGCCGGTTTGGTAATTCTGACGCCTGAAAACGATATCGGTGCCGTAGAGAAGTTGGTTGGGCGAGGGGTCAATCGAGTCTTGCCGAACACGGCCACGCCTGAGGAGGTTCTTGATGCGCTCAAAGCCGTCCATGGCGTGGCCCATCGAGTCAGTGTTCGGTTGCCGGTTCAACTGGAAATGATACTGCCGGCCGGGGAAAGTCAGGCCTTCTGCCAGACAGAGAATTTGTCTGAATCGGGAATGCTCCTCAGGGGATTCCAACACTATCCTCTAGGAACACAGTTTTCCTTTCGGTTGCAGCTTCCGGGAACGGACCGTTGCCTCAAGGGTGTCGCTGAGGTTGCGCGAACCACGGATGTCGGGCGAGAAAATGTCGAGGGATTCGGTGCACGTTTCGTTGAGGTCGAAGAATCAGAATGGTCGGAGTTCGAGAGGGTCCTCTCCAAGCCGCGTGACCCGGTCAACTGAGTTCGAAATCGCCGCTGTATCGGTGGCCGCCGGGTAATGTCGCCGGCGCCTCTGCGGTGATTCTGACAGACCCCTCAAGTTCGATGTTCCGTCCGAACGTGACCTCGCCGGATATCTCCAACGATGTGCACCTCAGAAGACCGGGTGGACCTGACGGAAAATGTCGTTCGAAATCGCTGAGCATTGCGTAGTAATTGGAGTCTAGGACTATTGACGGTGGACACGATCTCGAGGGGTCCTGCACGATTCGGAAATCCGGGGTCAGGCGGTAGGCGTTTGAGCGGACAGCCAAGAGGTCCACGGTCGCCTTGACCGGTGAGAACCGGTCACGGGGAACGCGGACTGCTGTAGCGTTCGGGAATATAGAGATCGCCGAGCCCATCGCCGTCTCGAGTTGGTACACAGCCTTTGTATGAGAATTCCGTGGGTCAACTGTTTTTCGATTGAGGATTGTCGGCAATTGAAAGACACCACCAAAACGAGCTTCGATTTTCGCAAGCGTTGGCAGGTGAATCCACAGATTATTGGTATTGAAATACCGGTAACGCCGGATGTCCTGGAAAGTGTCGCTTTCCTCCGGAGGGCACTGGGCGCTTTCCCGGAGTGCGAGTCCCTCCCCACGGATCATGCAGAGGTGCCCACCCTTTCTGTCAGCAGGTGTCCTGTCCGCTGCCTCCATCAGGAAATCGTAATGGTTCTCCGCCATGTAGCCGAGGATCTCCGGACTGAGAACCGCCCCGAGATTGTCGGCATTGCACACGAAGACGTATTCAATGCCCCGTTCCAAGAGCTTGTCCAGGATTCCTGATGCACCCAAGGCGGTGAAGAGGTCGCCGTGTCCAGGGGGGCACCATTCGAAATCCGGTTGTTCAGGAAAGCTGACGGGTCCCATGGTTTCCTGATCAATTTTTGGCACGAGATTCTGGAGAAAATCCAAAGGAAGGTCTTTGAGTTGGAGTTCAGGATATCGTTGGAGGGAGGCCAGGGACAACGAACGGGTCCCGAGGCTATTCATCAGGAGCAGGGGAATTTCGGCCCCGGTCGCCCGGCGCAGTTCGAGTATCTGACGGGCAATGAGATCGAGAAAGGTCATGCCGTCTCGAACTTCAATCAAGCTCTTCGGTTGATCGAGACCCATGCTTGTGCCCAATCCGCCGTTGAGCTTGATAACCGCGGTTCTTTCGAATAATCGTTCTCCAGCCGTACGGTAGTTCGAAAAGTCCTTAGAGTCCGGCAGGTCTTGAAGCGGCAGAATCGTCGTTTCATCGAGAAATGCCGAGGCTCCCCCCAAGAGGAACTCGAGGTGGTGGCGAAATGTGTCGATGGCCGAGCGCCCCGCGCCGCTCGCCCTCATCTTTTCGGTGGCAGCCTGAATTGTGTTCTGGCGGGATTCCTTCAAGGGTTGATCCTCCGGACCGGTTACGGTACTGGGAAATAGTACCTTATGTCATAATAGCCTTCGGGGAGGCTTGAGTCGTTTGAGGAATTCTATATTTTTTGGGTTGATGCTGGTTATTGTTACCGGTCTCACACCTTTTTTAGCCGGAGCCACCGTGCCACCTGATGGTCGATCGAACGACGATCGAATGTCGTCTCGCGCGGATCTTCGGGACATGGTCGATCGATTGAGCCGCCAAGAAGGACTGGACCCTCGTTTGGTCGACGCCCTTGTCTGGGCTGAGTCCGGGTACAACCCCCAGGCGGTCAGTAATAAGGGTGCCATGGGTTTGATGCAGTTGATGCCCCAGACGGCCCGGCGCCTCAATGTTGAGGATCCGTTTGATCCTGAGCAGAATGTCCGCGGTGGCGTTCGAGAGTTTTCTCGCCTGATCACCCGTTATTCGGGGAATATCGGTCTGGCCCTGGCGGCGTACAACGCAGGGGAAGGTGCGGTCTCGCAATACAAGGGTATTCCTCCCTATTCCGAGACACGAAACTACGTCGCAAGGATCATGGAGAGCTATACGGGCCGTCCCTACAGGCACGGAAGTTACAGGATGCAGCGAGCAACGGTTCGGCTTCAGGGGAGCCTCGCTTCGGGCACCGCATTGATCAGCAATGTAGGGCGGTCGACCGGTTTCGGCGGAATTTCGATATCCTCTGGTGGGTCCGGTTCCCTCGGTGGTGGCTTCGGTAAGTAGGGACATCGCGCGCCGTCCGAAGGACGGTCACGGCGGAGCCGTGGAGGTCGCGAAGCGACCAGCGTGGGCTATCCAGAGTCCTGGAATTTGGTGCAGATCGCCGATGAGAATTGCTCAGTTTAGGTATGAGTCGAGTTCGGCTCAGCACCCGTCACGTTGAAAGTGGGAAACCTAGTTGTAGTTTTCGATGAAACCGGCCAAGGTCTGCCGGCTTTCGCCCGCAAGATTGAGATATCGAACGCCGAATCCGTCGACCTTTTCACGGTCTGCTTTAGCCCGCCGAACAACCTCGGCTGAGCCCCGAATGGGTAAGTCTATTCCGGGTAGAGCCAGGATAAACTGGAATCTGGTACCCAAGGGCAGGGTGCGGAACCCCGTCAGTAGGGCCCCGGTTTCCGAGAGATTTGACGTCTTGAGCAAAATGGTGTCCCGTGCAATTTCTCGGGGAACGCTGAGTTGAATCGGTGCTGTCAGGTCGATGCGAGGTGCCATGGTCAACAGGTCTGAGAAGGCTTGCCAGATCCTTGCGCGAGGCCAGTCGAGAGTGATGATGCGGTTCACGCCGTAATCTATCCATTGAACGGCCTCGTCGAGGTGCTCGGCTGTGGTAACGATGATCAGGCCCCCGTTCGAACACAATGAGCCAGGACATCTTGCCGCCTCCACCAGATCCTCGATCAGGAGCCCCTCATTGGGGAGAGCAACGACCAGGAGTTCGAATGCGGTACCGCGGATCAGGTCGAGGACAAATGGAGAACCATCGACGGTGTGCAATGCGAACGATTCCTCGTGAAGTGCCGGCGTGACACTGTCGAGGGCCTCAGGGCTGAGACCCACCAGGAGGACATGACGCCGAGGATCACTCATGCTTACTATCATACCCCGGTCTGATAGCATCTGAGAGGGTTGGACATGGACGGTGATGGGCTGTTCAGTGCCTTGAGCCTGAGGAGGAAAAGATGGAAGAGTTTGAATTTGGGGTGACGGGGCTTGTGACGTGTTTCAACGAAGAGCACAACGTCGGTGCGTGTATCGAGTCTCTTCAATGGTGCGACGAGATCATCGTGGTTGATTCATTCTCAACCGATCGCACGCCGGAAATCGCGCAGTCGTATGACAAGGTCAGGTTCTTCCAACGTGAGTATTTCGGTGCCGGAGCACAGAAAAATTGGGCGATGGAAAAGGTCAGGTATCAGTGGGTTTTCCTATTGGACTCAGATGAGCGATGCACGCCGGAGTTGCAGAAAGAGGTCCAGGCAATACTCAAGACCGGGCCGAAATATCTTGCATACATGATGAACCGGTCCGTGTATCTCCTGGGGAAACGGATTCGCTATTCCGGATGGCAGCGGGACAGGGTTTCCCGGTTTTTCAAAACAGGAACTGCCTATTACGAGAATCGTCGCGTGCATTCAATGCTCCACACAACGGGCGAGGTGCCGATCTTGAAGAATACGATCGAACACCACATGGTGGACCGGACCTTTACCGAATATGCGTTTCGGCTGGGCAAATACGGTTACTGGGGCGCCGGGCAGATGTGGCGAGACGGGAAGAGGGCCGGGGTGACAAAAGTCGTCACCAGGCCTCTGTGGCGCTTTTTCAAGGTCTACGGTCTGCAGTTGGGCTTTCTCGACGGCGCCCGGGGATTGATTTTTTGTCTTCTGCAGGCATATGGCACCTACATGAAATTTGCAATTCTCTGGGGTTGGCAGATCAATGATGCCAGGGGCATAGAACCCGATTTACCGCCGTTTGATGACAGCGACGAGACCTGGGAGGGGCTGGAGATGGTCACGGACGCCGAGGATGGGAGTCCTGACCCCAGAGGCGGAAACTCTTGATGGCCTGCGTTCCGAGTGACCATGCCCCTCCAAGGGGCAGGATCTGACAGTGCTGAAGTTTTTTTCCAGGCTTGGACCCTACCTCAGACTGTATGTACCCCGTTTCATCAGGGCAACCGCAGCCAGTCTTCTGTATGCGGGATCGGTGGCCGCCCTGGCCTTGCTGGTCAAACCGATCATGGATGGGCTCTTCATCGCTCACGATAGGAGCGAGTTGGTCCGGTTGCCGTTCATGATCATCGGTCTTTATTTTCTTCAGTCTCTGGGACGCTATGTTCAGACCGTCGATCTGGCCTTTATTGGGGAAGATGTCGTCCGGCGGATTCGAGACCGTTTATTGGGCCATATTCTGACTCTGGAATATGGATTCTTTGGGGGCTTTCGGGGCGGCGAACTGATCTCAAGAATCACCAATGATATCTCCAGGATCCGTGGTGCGGTGTCGCAACACCTCTCGGTGATGGTCCGGGAGAGCATGGCCATCGTCGCCTATGTCGGGGTTGCCATTTACAGGAGCCCAATCCTGGCGTTTTATGGTCTGGTGGTGGCGCCTCTGGCCGCGTGGCCGCTGGCCTACTTCGCCCAAAGAGTCAAAAAGTATGCTCATCGGTCCCAGGAGAAGGACTCCGATATCACCTCACGATTGTCCGAGATCTTCAACAACATGGAATTGATCAAGGCACACCACAGCGAGGTTTTTGAATTAGGACGATTCGAGAAAGATAATTTGGAGTTCCGGCGGGTCAACATGAAGGGCATCAGGGCGCAAGAGATGGCCAGTCCGGTGATGGAATTCGTCGGTTCTTTCGGTGTGGCGCTGGTGATCTGGTTTGGCGGTCTGTTGATCATCGATGGGACGATGTCAGCCGGTGAGTTCGCCTCGTTTGCCGTAGCTCTTTTCATGCTCTATACACCGCTCAAAAGGATTTCCAAGATCTACAGTCAGATGTTTGAAGCGGTGGCTGCCTCCGAGCGGATCTGGACAATGCTGGATCGTGAGCCGACAGTCCTCGGGGGAGCGGACATGCTCGAAGAGCCGATTCAAGAAATTGCATTCGAGGATGTCTACCTGAACTACGGAGAGATTGCTGCTCTCCGGGGAGTTTCCTTAAGGGCCCGTCGAGGCGAGATGGTGGCGCTTGTCGGAGACAGTGGTGGAGGTAAAAGCTCGTTGGTCAATCTGATTCCTCGGCTCTGGGATCCGGTGAGCGGTCGGGTCACCGTCGATGGAACTGACCTTCGGGATTTGGACTTGCCGGAATTGCGGAGACGGATCGGTATTGTCACTCAACGAGTCTACGTATTTAATGAATCGGTCGCATGCAACGTTGCTTACGGATTGGAGATTGACCGGGACCTCGTCGAAACCTCCCTCAGGCGGGCGGGGGCCTGGGAGTTTGTCTGCGAACTGGAAGAGGGCATCGATTCGGTCCTTGATGAATTTGGGGCCAATCTTTCGGGGGGACAACGGCAGCGACTTGCCATCGCCAGGGCGTTGTACCGCCAGCCCGACATTCTGGTCTTCGACGAAGCGACCTCCGCATTGGACAACAGGTCCGAGGCTGCGATTCAAAAGGCCCTTGAGGATGTGACCGAGCACTGCATTACTTTTGTCATCGCGCACCGCCTGTCGACCGTTGAAATGGCCGACAAGGTCCTGGTGATGCAGGAAGGCCGGGTCGTAGCCGAGGGCACGTGTGCCGAGCTGATGGAACGCTCTGAGATCTATCAACGCCTGGCGGCCGGCGAATTGCCTGACGCCTACCAATGATCTGCTTCGGCGAAAAATCTAGAAGCGCAGGACTCTCGAGTTCTATTTCCCTGGGTAGTAGCCTCTGATGGTCCTGATCGTCAACTCGGGACGGGCGGGAATGGAAACCGTGATTGCACGAAACTGATTGTCGTCTTTTGCCGATCTGGAGGAGTACCAGATCAGGTACTGGGACCGAAGCAGGAGGCCGATTCGATCGTAGACCGGTTTGAGTTCCTCGGTCCCTTTCGGAAAGAAGGCCTCGCCACCGGTCTCCTCCGCCAATCTCTTCAAGGTCTTGCGAGCGGAATAGTTGAATTTGCCGAGGCCCAGGCCGATTGGGTAGATCGGCACCCTCATCGTATGGGCGTACCGCTTGGCCAAATCCCACCCCGTTCGAGAGGTCGTGTCTTCACCATCGGTCAAAAGGACAAGGGCCTGGCGTCCCCTCCGCCCGCGGAATTGTTCGAGTGAACGAACCACGGCGTCGTGAAGTGAAGTGCCGCCCTCAGGCACGATTCGGTCGAGTTTGGCTTCGATAGCCGAGGAAGTCTCGGTCCAGGGCAATCGGACCTTTGCTTCCCACGAAAAGGTCAATACGACGACCTCGTCGCCCTCCTCCATCAAGTCGAGTGCAAACCCCCTGGCAGCACGCCGAACCGCCTCGAAATTTTCCGTCATGGAACCGGAAGTGTCAACGGCCAAGGCCAGCGAAAGAGGAAGGTCGGCCGTCGTGCCGAAACCTTCGATTGTCACCGGGTCATCGTCCTCCAGAATCAGGAAGGACTCGGGAGTGAGCCCGGTGACGGGCGCGGTTGTCTCATCAAGGACGGTCACTGGCAGTTCTACCAGTTCGACCCGAACAGAACCCGAAAACGACCCGCCGCCACCTGCGAGGGGGACGATCGCATCGCCCCTGGCGCCATTTGAGTCAATTGCTTCGGCTGCGAGGATCGTTCCGTGTTCGAGATCCGCAACGGGGATTTCAGTGATGCAAGGGCAACTGGGCCATCGTGCGATCATACGGTCGTCGATGTTCAGGGTGATCTGATGGATCCGTCCGACGCTGCCGGTGACCGCAACCGTAACTGGTCGTACACCGTTTGCGACCGAATCATCCGGGCCGAGGAGAATCTCGACGCCAATCCTTCCTGTCGGGTTGTTGAGGATCAAGGCGTCCTCTCCAAGGTAACGTCCGTCCCGATCTCGTGCGATCGCACGGACCTGGGTCCGGCGAATAACCTGACCCAGGGCGATGGAGTAGGTCCACGGCGCGCGGTTTCGACGTACCTCTATGTGTCCATCTTTCAGGAATTCGACCGATGCGGTTCCTTCCGGAGCCTCGACTTCCAATTGCAAGGCGCCGATGCCGCCCTTGTCCGGAGGCGGCTTGAATCGGACCGCCCCTTCAGCAGGTGGCGTCACCGAGAGGGCGATCGCCTCAACCGGAGCGTCATCTCCGCTTTCGAATATTGACTGCAATTCCGGAACGGTGACGGGTCCGTTCCAGCCGCCTCCGGACTTGCCGTCGATAGCTGCCACCGTGACCATGAGTTGGTGATCACCCACAGGCCAGTCCCGGTACAGCATGACGCTGCCGTCGGCTTCCACTTCAACAACCGAACTCTGGCGGTCAGCCAGGACGGTGCCGACGGTCAAGGCTGTGACCACTCGAATCCTGTCGCCGGCGCGTTGAATGTCTTCAGGGGCGATCTGGATGACCAACCCCATCACCGTGCCGGTGTGACCTCGACCCAAGCCCTCGACTTCGACCAGCAAAGCCAATGGTGGGGGAGGTCCGGTGGCCGAAAAAACAACAGGAACGGTGATGAGAGTGAGCAGGAATGAGAGGAGTGGTACATATTTCATCAGTGTTATTTACGCCTTCATCGCTAATCGGTTACCTGACGACCTTGACGGTGGCCGTGGCCAGGACCTTGCGGCGAAGGGCGGCGATATACCGTACTTCGTAGACCCCGGGTCGGCCGGGGGCTGCCAGACTGGTTGGGCTTCCCGCAGAGACGTAGGCGAAATCCAGTTGTTTCCCGAGGTTTTGACCCCGTCGCACCAGGATCAGAAAGTCGTTGGGGCCTTGAGGCCCGGTCCATGCGACTCTGAGGCGTTCGCCGACTCGAACCGTCTTGGGGACGTCGAGACTGACCGGAACCGTTTCGATCTTCAGAGGGAGGGTGGCCGCAGCTTGCTTGCCCTCGATGAGGTAACGAATCTCATAGTCTCCCGGCGTTTGTGGTGCCCGGAACCGGGACGGACTGCCGTCAGAAGGAGAGGCCCAATCGAGATATTCTGAACCCTCGGCATCTGCGGTGGTCAGTATGATGACATCCATCGGTCCGGCTGGACCCCACCAGTGGACGTCGATGGTCTTAGACCCGGGAGTGATGGGCAACGCCATAAGACCGGCAATGGCCGCACGTACTTCCAATGGGGTGCGTGCCAAGACTTCGAAGGATCTTCCGTCGATATAACGAAACTCGTAGGAACACTGATCGAAGGGTACGAAAAAGTCCCGAGGTGAACCCTCAACCGCCTCGACGACAGTTCCGAGAGCCTCCGGGGGAGCCTCGACAGGCACAAGGGTGACTACATCGCCCGAATAGCTCTCGCCGTCCCAACTGACCGCTACTGATCCTCCGGCATTGGCTTTCTCGGGCGCTTCCAGGGTCATTGCGCGCCCTGGAGAGAAAAACAAGACCGCTGCAATGATGCCGTCGCCCAGACCGACCGGTGTGCGAAGTTGCAGGACCAAATCCGCCGCCTGGGTGGGGAGTGAAAGGGAAACCTGCCCGTCCGGTCCCTTGATGGTTTTAGAGTAGAACCAGGAGCCGCCCGGGACACCGTTTTCCTGGAGGACCAACTGAAGTTCATCCTCGGGTGCACCGTGCCACGTAGCTTCGATGACTCCGGGTCGGCCCCACCCGGATTCATCAATTTGAACCGAGAGATCGACGGTCCCAGCCTTGAAAAATTCCAATGAAAGGCGACGTTCCGGGACGACAGGGACCCTCACCAGGTGCCGCCGCGGGCCTTGTTCGGAGCCGGTGGCGATGACGGTGGC
>JAOZPW010000321.1 GCA_029932545.1 Thermoanaerobaculales bacterium
TCGAGTTTAGCTTTGAATGACGGCATGGAGCCTGACAAAATACTCCAAATCTGTAGACAGTGATTCGCGACCGTCAACCGCGACAGTGGACCGGGACCGTGGCGGCGTCAGAGTCCGAGCAGCCAACGCCGACGGACAAACCCGAGAGCGCCCAATCCCCTCAAACGGTGCGTGCCATGCTTCGTATTTTTCCTCGGCAGCTCTCCCGATCCACGTTTTGCTTCAGGAAAAATCGAGCTTGGCAACACTCGGCGGCCTACGGCGTGGCCGGGAGACCCGATCGCCAACAGGCTCGCCGTGGATTGCCCCACACAGCTTTTCCCGCAACGACACCGACACCGGGAGGGCTGCCGGAGGGAAGAAGCTGTGTACGGCACGTCCCGATTCGAGGTATTGGGCGCTCTCAGGTTTGCGCGTCGGCGTCAGGTTCAGCATCAGATATCGCCGTGGCCACCAAACCCGGAGCCGATCGCTGAAGCCCCCGTCCGAGGGTCAGAAGCGCAAAGCAGGTGGACCAGTTCAGATTTTCGAGATCATGAGTGTCGATGAGTTCGACCGACCCGACCACAGCGGTTAAGGAATCCAGTTCAGCTCTGAAATCCGGTCCTGCATAGTGCAGATCCTCCCCCCAGGTCAGACTGTGGGTCGCACCCCCATCCCGGGCCAGCAGCTCAAATCCCCCGCCCCGTCGCCTCGGATGAAAGGCGTTGTCCTCGAATGTCTCGAAGGCTTGCCTGTCCAGCACCAGTCGCGGTTTGTCCTGATCAGGCCTGCCGGCGGTTGGGCAGAACTCGGTGCAGTTGCCGCAAGCGTTACACCAGTCGTTGATGACGGCGACCTGGTAGGGCTGGTCGATGGTGTGATCGATTGTCTCAGTTCCGTCGCTGGATTTTGGCCAGGAGACGGTGAAGGGCTGAATCTCATAGGTCAGAAATGCCCTGTTGGGACAGACGGTGACGCAGGTTGAGCACACAATATCGCAGTCCAGACAGCGTGAGGCCTCTTCTTGAGCCTCAGTGTCCGAAAAGGAGCGGATGACCTCGGCGAAGCCTTCCCGTTCGCCGGGTGGCAGTTCCGGTGTTGGCACTCTCTTGAGCCGTTCGGCTCGCCTCTGCATCAGGCGAATCAATTCTCGGCTATCGGGAGCTTGAAAATCTTTGTGCTGATCGCAAGAATCCACAACGCCGAACTCGGCAAGAATATCCCTTGCAATCAGACGCCCGTCACCGGCAGCCGAAACAATCGATGACGGTCCGCGAACGACATCGCCTCCCGCCCACAGGCCTTCGACCGAGGTCCGGCCGGTCTTTTCGTCGGCCTTGACCCAGCCGCCGTGGGTCAATTCGAGACCTTCGATCGCCAGAGTTGCCTTGTCGGCATCCTGGCCGATGGCGACGATCAACGAATCCAGGTCAACGGTGGTGAATCGGCCCTCGACGGCCTCCGGGCGGGGCCGTCCATCGGCGCCCGGGGCGCCGGGGCGCATGACCTGGCAACGCAAAGCCGTGAGTCTTCCTGCGGGAACCTCGATCTCATGTGGGGCCAACAGTTCCCTGAAGACGATGCCCTCGTCCTGGAGGGCGCGCATCTCATCAGGGTGGGCCGGGGAGTGGGCTGCCTGCCGCCTGTAGATCACCGAGACCTCCGCGCCAAGCCGAACGGCCGTTCGCGCACAATCCATGGCGACATCGCCGGCGCCGATGATGCCGACCCGATGGCCGATGTTGGGCGGATCGCCCCGGCGCGCACGGCGCAAGAATTCGAGACCGTCCCATAGACCTTCGGCCTTTTCGTCCACCATGCCCAGAGCCCGACCTCGGGCGGCGCCGGCAGCCAGGACCACGGCCCGGAAACCCTGATTTTCCAGGTCGTCGAGGTCGAAATCGGTGGTGAATCGTTGACCGCAGCGAATCTCGACGCCGGCATCTTGAAGAGCCTCAAGGTCGAGTTGCACCGCATGGTCGGCAGCCCGATAGACCGGGATGGTGGCAGTTACCATGCCTCCCGCTGTGTCATCGGCTTCGAAGACGGTGACCGGAACGCCGGCCCTTCGTAACTCCCAGGCAGCGGCCAGACCACATGGCCCGCCGCCGATGATAGCGACCGGTTGCGTATTGCTGAGTGCACAGCTTGCAGTAGGGGCGCCTGCGTGCTCCATCGCAAAACGCTTGATATCTCTGATTGCCAATGGTTCGTCGTAGTGGGCGCGCAGGCAGTCGGTTTCGCAAGGGTGATGGCATGTGCGGCCGAGGATCACCGGCAGGGGGTTGTCCCGTCTGATGATATTGGCCGCTTCGGCAGCATTTCCGGCGGCGACCTGACGGAGATACTCGGGCACCTTCTGGTCGATGCCGCAGGCGGAGATGCACGGGGCCTCGATGCAATCGAAGGGGCCGAGTTCCCGCACCGACCTCTTGCCCAGACGGTGGTAGGTCTCCCGTTGGTAGGCGGGATCGCAGAGAACACGTTCGGCGTAGTTTTCAAGATTGCGGTGAGCCGCCTCGGTTTGGTTTTCCCCCTCAAACCCGTCGGATCGTGCGCGAGCGAGAGCGAAGAGGCCGAGGTCCGAGGCGTTGGCCTGCTCCATTGCTGTCCGAGTAGTTTCTGTGTACTGCCGGAGACGGGGGATACCGCCCGGTCTCAAGAGATCGGAGCAGGTGGTCACCGGTACCATGCCGGAGGCAAGGAGTTTGGGCGCGTTGAAAGCATCCGCGCCACCGCAGAAAGAGATTTCCAGATCCGACCCACAGGCCTTCTTCAATTCCGCCGCGATCTGCACGGTCAGTGGATGCAGGGGACGACTCGAGAGGTACATGGTCTTTTCGCCCTCGGGAAAGGCATCGCCGTGATGCCGCAAAGGTAAGGTGTTCGAGAGCTTGACGCCAAATGTCACGCCGGCGCCTTGAGCATGCTCCTGCAACTCGCCCAGAAGATCGACAGCTTCTTCCAGCTTGAGATCTTCGGCGAAGGCGGCCTCATCGGGTTCGAGGTCAGTGAAGCCCAGATGGTCGTGCAAGACCGAGCGAACGAACTCCGCGCCGAGCAGGGAGGGGTTGAGCTTGACCTTGGCGTGCAGGCCGTATTGGCTCATCAGATGGGTAATCATGCGCCCGATCTCGCCGGAAGGACAGCCGTGCAGGGTCGAAAGGGTGACCCGGGAACTCAGGCGGGAGGGCACCTCGAGGTTGGCAAACTCGGGCCGTACTCGAGTGAGGATCTGCAAACGCTCCTCGAGCTTCGTGCCGGCATCGGCGACCAGGGAGAGATACCGACGCATTGCTTCTGATTGCAGCCCCTCAAGGTCGTAGCCGACGCTGATGTCGAAGATGGTCTCAGGATCCGGACCGGGCCAGCCGAACCGACGGTGGAGGGCGTGGATCAGGATCCAGGCGTCGAGGTACTGGTCGAACGAGGCCTCGGGTTCGAGTTCCTGAGACCATTCGACATTGAGGCCTTCGTCCCGCATTCGAATGCAGGGACGCACGACCTCGACACCGCGAAGCTGCACGGTCTTGAGTTCCAGCACCCGGGCGCCACAAAGCCATGAGGCGATGATGCCCGGCGCCAACTGCGTGTGGGGGCCGGCGGCAACGCCGAAGGGCGTGGCGATCGTCGTACCCTGAAGTTCGAGACGAAAGGGGTCATCGAGTGTCGGCTCAAAGAAGAGCGTGCGGTGAATGTCGAAGATTGAGCTACGTTCTTCGAAATCGGTGAAGACCCACTGTACGAGATCGGCAAATGGCGTCGGCCTGAAGAGATCACTCATTTCGTGGTCGCCTTCCGGGGTCGGGGCAGCAAATTGCTCTCACCCATCGGCAGGGAATTCCGCCAGTCGCCATCCCTCTGATGAAGGGCCGAAGCCACCGCCCCAGCTGTGGGCACCAGACCGATCTCGCCGACGCCCTTGGAACCGTAGCCGCCGACCTCGTCGGGCACCTCGAGAATGATCGCCTCGACCGGAGGCATGCGGTCGGCCGGAATGATCCCGAGGTCGCGCATCTTCAGGCTTGTCGGATGCCCGTCCTCGCACTCGAAATTCTCGGTCAGGGCCTGGCCCAGACCCATGTGCACGCC
>JAOZPW010000070.1 GCA_029932545.1 Thermoanaerobaculales bacterium
AGCGCAGACCGGCCTCGGTCAGCCGTTCCTGGATCAACTGTCGGGCGCCCCGAGCGGCCACAGCGGCAACGACAACGGTGGAGTCGTTCAGCAGATCAGGCAGTTTCTCGGGAGCAAGTACCGGAGTACCCCGGACCTGACGGCCGATCTTCGCAGGATCGATATCAATCATCGCCGTGATGGTGATGCCTTCCTCGGTCAGGTATCGATGGAGACGCTTTCCGTTAGGGCCGGCGCCCCAAAGAACGACGGTGCCCGCCTTGGCGCCAGGGCCCCGAGCAAAGAAATGGGCCTTGCACCGAAGGAAGGCATCCGACGAATACCGCGAGTCGACGCGACTGAGACGGTCCGCCCCTTCTCTCCAAAACAGCAATATCCTGGGGACCTTGCCAAACTGCAGGCCCTGCTCAAACAGGCGCAACCAAAGATCGTAGTCCTCCGGCCAGCCCCAGTCTCGATATCCTCCGGCGTCATCGACGGCCTTCTTTCGAAACATGACGGAGGGATGTGCGACCGGCGACTCAACAAAACGCTCCTTGACCATGCCGTCGTGATCGACAAGTGAGTTGAGCCACCCGTCATACAGCCTGAAGCCTTGAGCCACTCTATGGACGGGGAAATGCCGAATGAGGCAGGACACAACACTGAGCTCGGGATGGGACTCAATCAATTCAGCCTGCAACTCCAACCTTTGAGGATGTGCGATGTCATCGGCATCCATGCGCGCAACCAAGTCTCCCCCGCACGCTCCAAGCCCCTCATTGAGGCTCGGCACCAGACCCTGATGGCACCGCTCGACGACTCGAAATCGTTGATCCCGCCTCCCCCACTGCCGGAGGATCTCGGTCGACCCGTCGGTCGAACCGTCGTCGACGACAACAACCTCGAAGTCTTCAAGACTCTGCCTTTCAAGGCTCTTCAGGCACGCCGCCAGATATTCAACAGCATTGAACACCGGCAGCAAGACCGATACGCGTGTTTTTGACACCTCTAAAGAATACCTGAGACCCCGGCAGCCAAGTCACCTGCAAAGGCCATAATAAGCGTTAAATCACGACTGCTTCTCTTATCGCTTCCTTATCCTATCGGCCAGGGAAAGCCGCGATGCTTCTTGGTCCGCGACAACCTGGTCCGTCGGCATTCCGGTGGTCTCCAAGATCGTCACGGCTCGCTGAAAGCAGCGTTCGGCTTCTTCGCTTTTTCCGAGAGCGGCACAGGTAATTGCAAGACCACGCAGAATCTCAGCCGTCGAGGGCTCGTCAGCACCGTCGCCCTTCTCTACAATCTCAAGCGCCTCGCGGTAATAGCGCTCGGCAATTTCCATCCGGCCGTTAAGGCGGTTGACCTCTCCAAGATTGTTCAGCACCATCGAAGAATAGGGATGGTCCTTTCCAAAGGACTTGGTGAAAATTTGCAAGGCCCGGAAATAGAGTCGTTCTGCCTCGAGGTAGTCCTTCTGTCCCTGTTTCAGAACGGCGAGGCTGTTGAGTCCGACTCCAACGATTGGATGACTGGAGCCGAGCGAATTCTCGAAAATTTCAAGAGACTGTCCATAGAGCAACTCAGCCTCATTGAACCGGCCCTGGTGTTCGGTCAGCGTTGCAATATTGAAGAGAATCTGGGCATATTCAGGATGTCCGGCGCCGACACTCTTTTCCTTGATCGCCAAAGCCTCCCGGTAGAGCGGCTCCGCCTCGGAGAAACGACCCTGCTCATCCAGGACATTCGCCAGGTTGGTCAATAGAGTTGCCAGCAAGGGGTGGTCAGCCGGTAATTGCTCGCGGCCGGTCGCCAATGCATTCTCCCAATGCTGTTCCGCCTCCGTGAACCTCCCGGACGCGACTTCGAGCCGTGCCAGTTCATTGAGCAGGCCAACTTCAGCGAGACTGTCGGGCCGTTGGCTTTTCCGAACAATCTCCAGAGCCTCGTCCAGCCGTTGGTGGGCCAGATCCCGGCGCCCGAGGGCAGGTTCAACAGCGGCCGAACGCTGAAGAGTCAGGGCCAAGGCCAGTTCGTGACCGGGCGGCCTTGTTCGCCTGATGCCCAGGACCTTTTGATACAAGGCCTCCGCATCTTGATAACGGGCCTCGTCCGCCGCCAGCAAAGCCATTTCCTCGAGTATGTCGGCCTGATCAATCGACGCGCCGCCACCACCATTCGTCACGATACTTAATGCCTGCTCAAGAAGTCGGGCAGATTCTCCATATTCCGCCTGTCTTCTTTGGATGGCCCCGAGTTCAAAGAGTGCGCGGCCGAGGTCGGGATGATTTGAGGGAAGGTTCTCCCTTCGGAGAGTGACTGCCTGCTCCAACATCTCTGCAGCCCGATCAAAGCGTCCCAGTCGCCGATGGATTGATCCCAACAGAACCATGAACCGGGCCCGCGCAAGAGGTTGATCCTCGAATCGTTTCCGGACGGTCGTTGCTCCACGACTGAGGAGTTCCTCGGCGGTAATGGACTCTCCGGTAGCCGATTGTGTTGCTTCCTGCACGATGAACGGGTCGGACAGGTAAAAAAGCTGCTCGAGAAAAGTCGAAACCTCGCGGGCCTCCGCGAGGGAACGTCGAGCTCGATCCGCTTCCCGACTGGCCCGGAACCACTGAAGAGTCATTCCAACTGCCAGCAACGTCATCAAGCACGAGGTGGCGATCAGCAGAAGTCTCCGCCGCCTCTGTCGGGGCGCATCTTGAATGCTGCTGAGTTGGTCCAATGCGTCTCGTGAGGACGGGCGTTCTGCCGGCGCCAGGCTTGTCATCCGTTCCAGAAAGCCCCGAAGGGCCGCCGGCAGCCCGGTCGGGGACCGAATATCTCCCCATGCGACCTTCTTCAGAAGAACATCCATCGGGAGGCCCTTTTCAAACGGGGTTTCACCGGTCAGCATCTCCTGGAGGATCAATCCCGCGGAAAAAATATCGGAGGCCGGTCCGACGTGCTCCCCCCGGGCTTGTTCCGGGCTCATGTACCGAATGGTACCCACGAGAAACTGGCGAGAGGTCAAGTTAGCGGTCCGCTCTGAGACCCACTCAGCCGTGAGTTCAGATTCCTCAGAGGGGACGGTAGCCTGAGATGTGCCGGCAAAGGTGGAGAGCCCTTCATCGGCGGCCCTCGCGATCCCGAAATCCAGCACCTTGATGCTGCCGTTCGGCTGCACGATGATGTTCTCGGGTTTGAGGTCACGATGAACGATTCCTTGTCGAGAAACGGCAACAAGGACCTCGAGCAGTTGCCTTCCGATGGCCAGAGCCTCTGCGTGGTCCAGTCCTTCGTCGATGATCTCTCGGAGGCTCTGGCCTTCGACCAGTTCCAAGATCAGGACATCACCCTCCGGCCTCTCGATGAGGTCATGGATCTGGCAGATATTGGGATGCTTGATGCGGGACAGCATTCGAGCCTCCCGCAGAAAACGACGGCGGGTGTCGTGATCAAGCCGTCGTTCCGGCCGAATGACCTTGAGGGCTACCTTTCGTTCGAGGCGGCGGTCAAAGCCGGAGAAAACATCTCCCATGCCCCCCGAACCCAGGGTGCCGGTAACCTGAATCTCCCGGATCATCCCTCCCGGGAATACGCCGTCGTCAATACTCATGCGCCTAGTGTAACCCGCGAAGCTAGAGCCACGGAGTTTCCCCAATTCCGCGGACACCAACAATAGCGAGGTTCTTCGAGCCCGAGCCAGTTATCATTACCGTTATCGGTAGTGTCATCGGTAACGACAAAGCGCTTATTAGTAAAGGGTCGGGCCACTCGCTTCGCTTTGTCGCTATGCAGACGTCGATGATCAAATCGACCTCTACGAAAACCCTTGAAACCCGGCAACGCAAACGGTAACGGGCTCGGGCCAATACGGCCCACAATCCTTTAGTACCGAATCCCAATCCAGAACTGGGTCTCAGTTCCGCCGATCGAGTTCTTGAGATCCCATTTCCGGACGAAATCCCAGTGCATGGGCATCCCGAAGATCATGACCGTGATCCCGAACCCGTAGGAAGCCAGGCCGTCGCACAGGCGATCATCTTCACAGACGACAGTACCGTCAGGGAGAGTTTTCTCCCCGTAGAACTGAAAGCCTGGCTGGCCATAGAAGTTGTACTCCTGGCCTTCGTAGACTGACCATGCGGCGCCGATATCAACGAACAACCGTCCTCGAACCTCTCCCAGACTCATAAAGGCCAGGTCCAGACGATCAATCAAGGGGAAACGATATTCGAAATTGAGCAGCGCGTTTCTGTTGCCGGGGATACCTCGAGTCCGATACCCACGGATGGTGTCGTAACCACCAATGGCATAAACATTGGGCCGATTACCGTTTGACACCACCCCGTAAAACCTCAATCCCAGTTCCTGCCGCCTGGAGATTGCAATATATTTCCGCCACTCGACCTGAAAATCTCGATAGAGAGACCCCCCATCGTCCAAATCATGTCCGTAGTAAAAACGGGCATGCCAGCGCGATCCCTGATGGGGACCGTAGTAGTTGAATTTGGTCGTGTCTCCGACGATCCCCAGCGCAACCAGGGGTACCCAGTCTTTGCTCGATTGAATCACCAGACCGGTATCGGTGAGATACGGGATATCCGCCTTCCGTTCCTCGATTCCAACCGAACCCTCCAGGCGATAGTAGGTCGACAGCGGATACTGGCCAAAGAGGGAAACTCCTGTTCTTCTATACAACTGTTCTCGTTCGGTGGACTGCTCTCTGATGGGGTCGTAACCGGTAATGTAGAAACTGCGATCGTCGTACCCAAGGACACCCCAATTCAATCGACGTTCCTGGTTGGTCCAGGCAGCTCGAAAGTTGGAGAAGGTATCGAACGAATTCAATGCGATCGACAATCGGCGATCGCCGTAGTGGTCGGAGAAGATCAGATAGGTGTAGGAAGTGAAATAGCCGTCCTGATCGACCCCGACATTGACCGAAATGTCATCCAGGAAAAAGCCCCGCTTCACCTTCTTGCCACGGCTCGGGTCGACCGCCAGCGTGACTGCCGGCATAAATTCCTCGAGATCAAGACCCAATTTTGGCTTCTCAACGACCCCCACTTCCTCGGCATGGTTGGGATCGGTGACGTACAGTTTCCACATCCCCTTGGAGAAGCCCTGGTAGACCACGCGTTCGCCTTCCAGGGTTTCGATCGGCGTCGGATTCAGCGCGGCCCCGATCACATGAGTCAACCGGTGAAGGGACCTCTCTTCGAGGTCATAGAAGTAGATATCCCAGACACCCTGTTCTCGATCCGAGGCGAAGTACAACCTCTTGCCGTCTCTGGAAAACGCCGCCCCGTCTTCGCTTCCGGGACCGAAAGACAATTGGCGTCTTTCTCCAGTTTTCAGGTTGATTTCACCGAGTTTGGCCTCGAGTCCTGCCTGGGAGGAGAACACCAGGCGCTCACCATCCGGTGAGTAGGCCGGCGCCCCATTGAAGGCCTCATCGTCGGTCAGGTTGGTGACCGACCGATCCTCTAGATCCATCTGGAAGATATTGTAAAGGCCGTTTTTGACCGCGTGGAAGGCGATGAACCTCCCGTCAGGCGACCAGGCCGGCTGGGCAGCCTGGTCCAATCCCTGTGGAATTTCGATCATCTCCAGGGTCTTTTCTTTGTAGACGTCGAGCAAGAGCAGAACCCGTCCGTTTTCCACCCTGGCGAATGCCGCAACCTTGGATCCATCCGGCGAAAAGGCGAGATCCCTTCCCATATCCGGTCCAACGGTCAGCCCCTGGGCTATCGGATATCGGTACTTGGTGGTGTAGCCCTTTGTCAGGTTCTTGAAGATTGTGCGGTCCGGCACACCGAAAACGGCGACGTCGATCTCGTCCTTGGCGGTCGTGAAGGCCGCAACCAAATCTCCGTTGGGCGACGCAATCGGGGAGAGCTCCGCCGTACGCCGCCGGACTCCGGAGTAAAAAATCGACCCGAACTCTCGCGGGGTCCCCCTGAGATTGAAGTCCTTGTATTTGTGACGGAGCCAGGTCCGGAAGGTGGCGTCGAACTCTTCGACGCTCATTTTGAACACTCGCTCCAATGGCCGCGAGACGTTGCCGCTCATCGTGTTTCGGAAGGCAAAAATAAAGTCCCTCAGACCATCTTCGCCCCACTCCGATTCGATGAACTCGAAGACGGAGTTCCCAAATCTGTAGGCCATGAAACCGCTGACGGGCTGTGCCAGGGAAGGAACTCGGTCCGACAGCGCGGCGTCCCGCATCCAGGCTTCATCCAGCGAATCCTGGTCCTGACCAAGATACGATGCCATTCCCTCCATGTACCAGAGAGGCGGTCTCTTGTAGAGGGCCCTGCCCCGGCGTCCTTGATAGAGAATTTCGTACTGGAAAATATGTCCCAATTCGTGTTGGATCAGCGCTTGCAGTTTGCGATCTGGGAGATCGACCGGAAGGACCATACGATTCCTCGAAGGCGTTGCAAAGGCACCGACGCCTTCGGGAATGAAGCCGACCATGACGTTGGTCTGTTCGAACTCCGCGTGGGTCGCATAGATCAGCATCGGAATCGGCTTGAGAATCTGAAAATTGAGCCTCCTGGCCAATTCGTCATAGGCGCTCTCGGCAAACGAGGCCACCTCATCCAGGGACGGTTCCACCCGGTCGTAGTAGGAAATCCTGAAGTGGGGGGTCTCGTACACCTTCCAGTCGAAGGAGTCATATCTGATCTTGTTTTTTCCACCGATGTATCCCATCTGAGCGGCGACGGGGAATGCCACAGTCAACACCAGCAAAGTCGAGATCACCAGGCTCTTTTTCATTTTGACTCCCATGAAGCAATATCCAGTTTCAATTCCCCAGCCTCCGGAAAGCGTCTGCCTCTGGCCGGCTCGGTGCCGACTGACAGCTGAGAGCTGAAAGCTGAGAGCTCACTTGAACAAATTCCGCTTCGCCCTGATATGCCGCGGGACAAAAATGCCCAGCAACCGATTCTCAAGGGTAAAGAGATCATTGAACATATCGGTGTAGATCTCCAGTTTCCGCTCGGACTGTTCCTGAAAATCCGTAATCTGTTCGGAATGGACGACCTCGCCGTTATGGCCGTTGAAGATAGTCACCAGGATGTCGTAGTCAAACCCGGTTTCTTCGATGAGAACCTGCCGAAAATAGGTCTTGCCATCCTGTGGCGATACATATTCTTCGGTCTGGTAGCCTGCGCGGTCTCGAATATCGACGTCAATGGCCGCCGTTACGATGTAATCGGCCCCGGATTCCCGCCCGATGTCCATCCAGAAGGGTGTGATCTTGACCAATTCCAGGGGATCCTTGGTTGGAATATCCAGGTTCTGGATCGGATCGAGCAACTCCAGGCGAGTCTCCCGCCGCAACAGCCGTCGAAGGTAACCCTCGAATTCACGGGATGCGATCTGATCAAGGCCCCTGGAAGCCTGCTCGGCTCGGGGTTCCACCATGATCGGGCCCAGATAGATTCTCTCGGTTCCGTCCAGGTCCAGTTCGGGTTCAACCTGAAGAATGATCATGATCTCCTTGGCAGAAACCTCAGCGGCAGGCCAGCCGACAGCGAGGACTATCGAAAGAACCAGCAACCCTGCAATCCTACGACTGAATTGCATCATCGACTTCCTCCGCAGTGGAATCATCGGATGCGGCGTTGTCGTTTGAAGCGTCACCGGCAGCTTCTGCAGCCACCACCCCCTCCATGTTTGACTTCTCCTCGGAGTCTACCTTTTTCTGATCCTCCCTGGCGATGTAGGTCGCATAGAACTCATTGTAAAGAATGACGTTCTGTTGAATTTTTGAATTCCTTGGATCGATTTCAAGAGCCCGGCGATAGGCATCGCCGGCGTCGGCCCAACGGCCAACAGCCTCCAGGGACACCGCAAAATTGCTCCACACCTCGGCATTCCCGGGGGCCTTTCTGGAGGCGTGTTCGTATCGGGCCATCGCTTCTTGCCAATAACCCCGTCTGGCCGCCTGGTATCCCTTGCTCAAATCGTCTGCCGCTCTCTTTGCCGCCGGATCTCCCGACCAACCAGGCGCTGAAAAAGCGGCCGCCGCCAAGAGGCTCAATAGAATTGTACGATGTGTTTGTTGCATCAATAATCCCTTAAAACCCGCCAGGGTAGTATCCGGAAATCGTTCTCACATCGACACCCTTTCGTTCAACCTCGACCTCGATCTCCCGCATTTCGTCCGAGGGCCTCGTCGAATTCGAAGTGTAAGCCAGGATGTACTGGGTCTGCAGCTCTTCGTCAATCTCCTCATAGATCCGATTCAGCTCATTCTTTTCTGCAACAAAGAAAGAACGTCCACCGGAGAGCTCCGCCATCGTCCTCAGATGGTGCCGCGTCAGGATCTTCCTCGACGGAAGATCGACTCCTATGGCGTAAACAGTCACACCTGAACGCACGACAAAGTCCTTGGCTGCGTTGAAAGAGTACTTTGAGGTTGTATCTTCTCCGTCGGTTACGATCACCATCGCCTTCCGGCCCCGAATGCCCGAAAACTGAAACAACCCCATGATCGTGGCGTCATACAGGGCAGTCGAGCGATCTGCATAGAGAGCCAGAAGCGCATTTTCCAGGGTTTCAAAATCTGCGGTGAACGGTGCAAGGATATCCGGCCTGTCCGAAAAGGTCTCGATAAAAGCCCGGTCGCGAGGTCTCAGGAGCTTTCGAAGAAAACCCATGACGACTCTTTGCACAGTCGGTAACGTTGTCTGCATCGAACCCGACGAGTCGATGACTATTCCAAGCCGAATCGGGAGATTCTGGTGCAGCGAGACGTGGGATATGTTCTGCACGACGCCGTCTTCCAGCACCCGGAAATCCTCCAGAGAAAGATCACGAACCGGCTTGCCCCTCTTATCAAGCACCGTTACAGGCAATTCGACGGAGGTCACTTCGACCACGCTTCCAAATTCAGGAGCGTTGACGAATTGAAGATCCTCCGCCTCGGAGCCATCCTCCAGGACGGCCAGGGCACGCAGGTATCCCAACTCCCCGGGGCCCGCGCCGATTTCGACCCAGGCTTCGAAGGGCTCCTGGTAGAGCGTCGTCAAGAGACGGTCGTTCCAGGAAATTTCAAGTCTCTCCAGCAGTGCGTCCGACGGAGTGTTCATATCGACCTTGACCTTCATCTTCCGACCGTTGACGTCCGCAGCGGATACCGATTGGAGATGCAGGAAGAACCGTTCCCGGCCGACATTGAGGACATTTTCTGCCCGGGCCATTTCCTGACCCTTACGGTCAAGCCCAATAACGGTGATGGTAGTCAACCGGGGCAAAGGGCCCAAGTCCAGGTCCACGTCGAATGGCGCCTTGTTCTTGGTGAGAATCTCTCGTCCGTTGACCAAAAAACGAACGCGAGCAACATCCCGACGGGTCACCGCCTCGAACCTCTGGATGCCACTGATTGCCTCTCCCTGTGGCCCCACCAGGGTCAGAATCGGTTCGTCTTCGGGTTCTTCAACTTTCAAATGTTGGACCAGCCGCTGTCTCCGTTCGGTAGCCGCAGCCCTGGCAGCCTCGGCAATTTTGAGATCGGCGTTGAAAGTCTCTTCCAGAATTCCGGCGTGAGCCGAATGCACGTCTTCGATCTTGAGCCGGACCAGATAGTCTCCGGGTCTGATGAAGCGTTCGATCAACAGGACCAGTCGGTCCCCCGCTGCAGGTACTGAGAAAAGGTAGCGAAAGCGATCAATCATCCGATCTTCCGAGGAAATCTCGCCCACCACGTCTATCTGGACAACTTCAATGTCACCAACCTCGGTAGTACTCAGAAGAGCTGTTGGAACCTCAAGGTCAAAACCCATCCGGATCTTCCCACCCTCGAGTCCCCTTTCCGCCTCCTTGAGAGAGAAGTCCATGTCGACGACATCATCATCCATGGCAAGTGCCGAGAAATCCATGAACCGCTGTGATGACGATTCCGGCCCTGCATTTTCGTTGGTAGGCAGGTGGTACATCGCCTGTATGAACAAGGGATCTCTGGACCAGCGCGCCGCTCGGTTGATCCAACTGAGAATCTGATCACCGTCGCCGCAACGATACTCCGGCCGGTTCATGCCACTGGCGCCTCCAAGCATCAACTCCTCCCAGGCCCTCGATGTGTAGAGCGCACTATTGCCGTCGAAGGTGTCCCACATTCTGAAGTAGCCAATACCGTCGGGCCTGTAGAAAACCACGGCCACATCCTCGCCCAATCCTTCGATGTACTCCCATCCCCAAATATCCAAGGGGTGAAAAATCTCGTCGCACCGTGACATCAGCTCGAAATCCGGTGGCCCATGAATCAGGAGAATCCGGGCGCGATCGTTGTTCATGTTCCTGAACAACTCCCGGGCGAGGGCCAGCCGCTGTTGATACATATATCTGAAACGAATACCGTAACCGGTCTGCCGTCCCCAAAGTACCCATAATCGCTCCGAGAACACTTTGCGCTGAGCCTCGGTCTGCAGTTGGAGAAATGCCTCTTTCTGTTCCTTCGAGATCAGCGGGAAAACTTCGTCCTCGATCCAAACCCGCCAGTGTTCCGGGAGGTCTTTAACTTTTGGCTTGCATGATTCGGCAGTGGCGCACAGTGGATAGAGCGTCATGATCGCCAGTCCGATCAGGACGCAGGACCGCATCCATCGGGTGCCCCTGCTGCGGCCCGTTCTCATGCCCCGGTTCCCTTCTGGTCAAAACTCAACATTCGTTCCCTTGATGTGCCACGTCCCTCATACAGGTTACTACTGCCATCAATACGGAAAGTGCCACCGCGGGTTGCGTGGTGAGTGCTTTCAGCTCTCAGCTCAGCCTCTTGCAAAAAGCTACAAGAAGAGTAGCCACAAAAATGCACAAAAATGCACAAAAAAGGAAATGAGAAGAAGTTAACCTATTTCTTTATAAAGAAATATGACCAACCGCTTTGCCTCAGATGTGTTTCTCTTCGTCCCTTTTTGTGCCTTTTTGTGGCTATTTTCCTCTCTTCGTGGCGTTGAGCTCGTCTTTGCAAACGCCCAAGCTGATAGCAACCCGCCGGGTTACGTCTGCAGAACGCCGACCTTGAAGTCTTCAATCCGGGCCTGGTGGGCCGCGGCCTGAATACTCCTTGAGATAATGGCTCTGGTCTCCCTGGGGTCGATGATTTCGTCAAACCACTGCCGGGCAGCAGCATACCTGGGCTGTGCTGCGGCCCAGTAGCGCTCCTTGATCTCGTGCAAAAGGGCAGCCTTTTCAGATTCGGAGATCTCGTCACCCCGGTTCTTGAGCTGGATAGCCAGGAGGGTTTTTGATGCCTGGTCGCCCCCCATTACGGAGATCGACGCCGACGGCCATGCGTAGAAAAACCGAGCGCCATAGGCCCTACCGCACAGGGCGTAGTTTCCAGCACCAAAAGAGTTCCCGATAAAGATCGTAATCTTCGGGACCACCGAGTTGGCGACGACATTGACCAACTTGGCGCCGTCCTTGATGATTCCCTCCTGCTCAGACTTTGAACCCACCATGAAACCGGTGACATCTTGAAGGAAGAGAATCGGAATGCCTTTTTGGTTCATTAGAGAAATAAAACGAGTAGCCTTGTCCGCGGCTTCACTGTAGATGACACCACCGATCTGCATCTCCTGTTTGCCTGCCTCGAGGCCCCGGCGCCGGTAAACGATCTTGCGCTGATTGGCGACGATGCCCACCGCCCATCCGTCGATCCGGCCGGTTCCGCAGACCATTGTCTTGCCGTAGGTTGCTTTGTATTCAGTGAATTCGGATGCATCAAGCAGACAGGCAAGAAGTTCATGTGTGTCGTAGGGATTGGACCGTTCGACCGGCATGACGCCAAGGACGGAGTCGAGCTCAGGCTCTGGCGCCTTGGCCTCTCGGCGGTCGAAGGGCGCCATCGTTGGGTGAGCCAGTTCCCCGATCCGTGCCCGTATGTGGTCGAGGGCTGATCGATCGTCCGGGAACCGGTCATCGACCACTCCCGAAACATCAACCTGCACCTCGGCGCCACCGAGACTTTCGTTGTCGATCCGCTCGCCAATCGCCGCTTGAACCAGGTGTGAACCGGCAAGAAAGATCGTTCCCGTTCCTTCAACGATCAGGGCCTCATCCGACATGATCGGCAGATAAGCCCCACCGGCAACACAGGAGCCCATGATCGCCGAAATCTGATAGATACCCTCAGCCGACAGACGCGCGTTGTTGAAGAAGACCCTGCCGAAATCCTCTTTGTCCGGGAAGATCTCATCCTGAAGGGGAAGGAAAACCCCGGCTGAATCCACCAGATAGACGATGGGAAGACGGTTCTCCATCGCCACTTCCTGAGCCCGAAGGATCTTCCTGCAGGTCGCCGGGAACCAGGCTCCGGCTTTGACCGTCGCATCGTTGGAAACTATGACGCACTCGCGGCCTTCAATCCGTCCCAGACCGGTAACCACTCCTGCTGCCGGCGCCCCCCCCCACTCCTGATACATCTCCCACGCCGCAAAGGACCCCAACTCATGAAAATCAGTCTCGGCGTCGATCAAGTACTCAATTCGTTCTCGAGCAAGCATCTTGCCCTGGCTCCGTTGGCGTTCCACCGCCCGGGCGCCTCCTCCTTCTGCGATTGACAGCTTCTGAGCTTCGAGAATCCTCAATTCGTTAAGCCAGTGATCCTTGTTGGTTTCAAAATTGACCCCATGGCTTGTGATTTTCAGTGTCTTCGGCATCGTGCCCCCAGTCGACTGTGATCATACCGTAGAGGCCAGGTTTAGGATCAGGGACCCCGCCCCTATCCAGAAACCCCTCAGTCAACAGAACGCGCACCCGGTCAACGGCCAACCGCCCCGGTCCCGGCCAACTGCCAACGGCGCCCGCCCGGGCGGGTGCTACACTCCCCAAATACGAGACGACCTCAGGGAACGTCGGGACAGAGGTGTTGCATGGCCAAGGTCAAGGTGAGAAGAACCCACCGGGAAGAACTGCCGGGCGTCGTCGTCCTTCGGGATGCCGTCGCTGGAAGCAGCGATCAGATGCTCGACATTGACATGGAGATTGACCCCGATCTCAACCACCTGATCACCCACGACCCAGATGGGTTTATGACAGCTATTGACCGGGACGAAACCCTGGGCTATGGGGCGGCCTTCATCCGATCCCGCCAATGGATTCTCTCTCAACTGTGGGTGCTCCCTCAACACCAGGGGACTGGCGCCGGCGAAGCCCTTTTTTCCAAACTCCTGAGTTTTGGAGAGAATTCCGGTGCCAAAGAGTATCTGGCTCTCGTGCCACCGGCCGGCGGCATTCAGGCTTTGCTCGTGAAACACGGTTTTCAACCAGTGGTCCCCGTCTTTCACATCCACCTCTCGGCATCCTCGGCGGAAGGGCCGGCAGGAGCGATGGCTCGCCTCTTCCCTGCCAAAGAAGTCTCGCAAGACCTCCTGGCACGTCAAGGCCAGGCAGACGTCGACCGAATTGACAAGATCGCACGGAACCTCGTTCGGGAAGTCGATCATCATTATTGGCTCAAAGAGAGATCCGGCAGGACGGTTTTCGTCCGCCAGGGTGCGAGAGTCGCCGCGTACGGCTACGGTGGCCCCCATCAAGTTGGTCCCGTCTGCGGCACGACCCAGGAAGCAGCATTATGCGCCCTCGGCCACTCTATCGAAATGGCCCTCGAAACACGGCCGGAACAGGACATCTCGATCTCCATGCCGGCGTCATTTTCTCCAGCCGTCCAGGCCCTTTTGGAAGCAGGCGCCCGAATCCAGTCGACATCACTCCTCTATGGCAGGGGTTCAACCTCCGCCTTTGATCGTGTGGTCTTCGGCAATCCAACCCTGCCATGAACCAAACCCAGGGGCCGATCCGGAAAAGCCGGCAACGGCGGATCGACTATGAGGGCGACCTCAACCCGGAGCAGTTAGCGGCGGTCATGCACCCCGGAGGACCGATGTTGGTTCTGGCGGGGGCAGGATCAGGGAAGACCCGGACCCTGGTCTACCGAGTGTGCCGATTGATCGAAGACGGGGTTCCGCCAGGGAAGATCCTGCTTTTGACCTTCACCAACAAGGCCTCGAGAGAAATGCTGGATCGAGTCGAACGATTGGCTGAAACAGGCCCGAGCCGGGTAATGGGCGGCACTTTCCACTCGGCGGGACACCGAATACTGCGTCGCTACGCCGAGTCGATTGGCTATTCACCCCGCTTTTCGATCCTGGATCGGGAGGATTCGGTTGATCTGATGGGACACGCCCTGGCCGATATTGAACAGGAATTGCCCGAACGACGAGGGCCCAAACCCAGCCTGCTCACCAACGTTTACAGCATGGTGATTAATACCGGCAGGGATTTGGAGAGCGTTCTTGCCGACAGGGCGCCCCAGTTTCTCGACCAGGCCCCGATGATGGCTGCGGTGTTTCGACGATATTTGGAGCGCAAACGGGACGCCGATTTGATGGATTTCGACGATCTGCTGCTGAACTGGCTGCTGCTTCTAACCAGGAACGCATCTGTCCGGCAGGAGCTGAGCCGACGGTTCGACCATGTCCTGGTTGACGAATATCAGGATACCAACCGGCTCCAGGCGGATATTGTCGAGAAGATGCTGGGCCCCCAACATAACCTGATGGTTGTTGGAGACGATGCACAATCGATCTATGGATTTCGGGGCGCTGATTTCGAGAACATCCTCGGCTTTCCAGAGAGGCATGAGGACTGCGCCATCTTCCGGCTGGAAACCAACTATCGCTCCAGACCGGAGATCCTGGCAGTCGCCAACGCCTCGATCGAGTGTAACCAGCGCCAGTTCCGCAAGGAGCTTCGGGCCGTTCGCTCCGGTGGTGATCGACCCCGTTCGGTTTCCGTCCCCGCACCTGAAGATCAGGCCCGATGGGTCGCGGATGAGGTCCTGCGGCTGAGGGAGGATGGCCTCGACCTCGAGGACATGGCGGTCTTGTACCGAAACCACGCCCATTCAATAGACCTTCAAGTCGAGCTGACCAGGCGCAATATCCCATTCCGGGTTCGATCCGGCCTGCGGTTTTTCGAACAACGGCATATCAAGGATGTGCTGGCCCACCTCCGGTTTGTTGACAT
>JAOZPW010000322.1:0-506 GCA_029932545.1 Thermoanaerobaculales bacterium
CGACGGCATCGACGGCCAGCTGGACCAGATCGGGGAGGACGCCCCCACGGGTGGCGACGAGATCCTGGTGCCCGCCATCCGCCTCATCAACGACCGGCTGCGGACCGACGCCCTCAACCGGATCTTCCGCTACACCCGGGCCACCCGCTTCGAGCTTCGCGACGACCGCTTCCCCCTGGAGGAGAAGCCCGGGCCGTGGTCCGTCCACACCCCGGAGCCCGAGGCCCGCCGCCTGGTGCCCCTCTACCTGGCCAACGCCTTCGGGCGCCGCGACCTGGCCCGCGTCAACGTCAACCAGGTGAGCTCCTGGATCTTCGGGGCCCGCCAGGAAGCCCCCGGCCGGCTCACCTACCTCTGGGTCCCCCGCCCCATCACCGAGCCGTTCCGGCGCTACGTGGGCCGCTTCCGTGCCCCGGCCCTGGAGCGCGCCGAGGGCAGGAGTCGGGACGTCGGGACGTCAGGACGTTAGGGCGTCAGGGCGTTTGAGGTCCATCGGCCGGCCCGTC
>JAOZPW010000322.1:516-4057 GCA_029932545.1 Thermoanaerobaculales bacterium
GCCAGGGATCCTGGTGACCGTGGCCCTGACCGTGTCGGCTTCTCCCCCTCGCCCCTGCTCCCCTGCCCCCCTGCCCCCCTGCTCCCCTGCCCCCCTGCTCCCCTGCTCCCCTGCCCCCCTGCTCCCCTGCCACCGTGGCCGTGACCCTGACCGTGTCCTTGACCGTGTCGCCGTCGCCGTCGCCGTCCGAGCGTCCCGGCGGTGGATCCCGTGGTGTTCCCTGGTGGGGTATCGCTTCCGGTGCCGCCGTGGTCAAGGGCACGCCGGCCTGCGGCCGGTCGCTGCGCGACCCCTGACAACGGTTGTCTCCACCAGCTCTGGGGTGTGCATGAACGACACGGAGGTCACCATGCAAAGCGCGCTCCCCAAGAACACACTCGTTGCCCACTCCAAGGCTCTCGAAGCTGCCGGAATTTCGATCTCGCTCGTCACCCGAGTTCCGGCACCGTTGAAAAGCCTCGCCGACCAGGTCATTCGATCAGCATCTTCGGTTCCCGCAAATCTCACCGAAGGCCACGGAAGAGTCGGTCGGGATCGAGTCCACCACTGGCGGATCGCCTACGCTTCGGCGAAAGAAGTTGATACCCATCTTCGACTCCTCACTCAGGCAGGCGCGATCGACAAAGTCCGAGCCGCCACAGCGATCAACCTCTTTGATCAAGTGCGTGCAATGACCTGGCGATTGATCAACCCGAAAGGGCGATTGGAGAATCCAGGCTGAGGTCAGCGGCCGAGACCGGATTCTGCCTCGGCTCGCCAGTGCGGTCCCGGTCCGGGAACCGGTTCTTCATTCCCGGCTTGGGACACCGGTGATAAACTGCCGCCCGAGATGCAGGTTGATTTTGCGACCGGAATAAAAACACCCCTGGAGGGCGTGGCTGACGGGGCTCGATTGATCGCCAAAGAGGGTGGTGCTTGAGATGCTGATCGGCGTTCTTTCGGACAGTCACGGGCAGCTCGAACGGTTGGCCGAGG
Organism: Thermoanaerobaculales bacterium; assembly: GCA_029932545.1. Classification (GTDB taxonomy): domain Bacteria; phylum Acidobacteriota; class Thermoanaerobaculia; order Thermoanaerobaculales; family Sulfomarinibacteraceae; genus DAOWGJ01. The sequence continues at coordinate 1,492 of JAOZPW010000322.1, forward strand.
CGGCGGAGCTCTTCAACTCACGGGGCGTCGAGACCCTGATCCACTGCGGCGATATCACGACCCCTGAGGTCGTGGAAGCTCTCGGGAACTTCGAGGTCCACTGGGTCTTCGGCAACTGCGACTGGGACGAGGATCCGCTTCGGGCGGCGATGAGCAGACACGGCCACACCTGCCATGGCGTCCGGGGAGAACTCGATGTGGTTGGGCGGCGGTTGGGCTTCACCCACGGCCATCGTTACGAGCTGTTTCAGACCATGGTCACATCGGGAGAGTATGACGTCGTGTTCCATGGCCATACCCATATCCGGCGGGACGAGGTGGAGCATGGAACCCGGGTCATCTGCCCCGGTGCGCTGCATCATGCGGAGCCCCCAGGGTGTCTTGTCTTGACCGTCCCCGAACTCAAGGCTGAGTGGGTTGATCTGGTGGGTTGAGGACGAATCTTGGTGCTGCCTGCCGCCAGATTTCTGTGGTCGATGTCCTTGCCGGAACAATTTGTAATCTTCCCGTTGGCTTGTGTTGTTCAACCGTAGGGGCACGGCGTGCCGTGCCCCTACAGTTTATGGTCGTCCTCATCCTTCAGAATCCCTCCGACCCTCACTGCACCAACACCGGTAGCCACAAACCGATCCATGGTCGCCAGCAGGACATCCAAGTCGAGGCCGACCACCCGGTTCGGGAACGGCGCAAGCATCTCGTGGGTCCGGGCGGCGATCTCCTGAGCGCCTTTGAGGTGTCCGAGTTCAAGGGCGCACACCGCGGTCAGGGCGTTGGAGATACCCTTCCATAGGAGCTTGTGAGCATCAACAGCAAGCCGCCACAGATCCTCAGCGGTATCCTGGGCCTCGCGATACCGGCCGGCCTCGAGGTGATCTTTGAGTAACCGGATGAGTGCCTGCTCTTCTGCGTCCAGGTGATTGATGTCTGGAGGAATCGCGGAAGGGCTCATGATCGCCATGCTCTGGGGAACATCTTCGAGGTACCGTTCCTTCCACCTCAATGAGGTTCGGGATGGGTGATAGAATGAAGGCATGACAACGGATGTCCTGAACCTGTTGAATCACGCGCTCACCCTCCCAGACTCTGATCGGGCGGAAATTGCAGTCCGTCTTCTGGAGAGTCTTGACGGTCCGGTTGAGCAAGGCGTAGAGGAAGCGTGGAATCGAGAGATTGCTCAGAGGTTAGCCCAGATCGATGCGGGTGAAGTAGAGTTGGTGTCCTGGGACCTGGCCACGAAGAAGATCTTCGGTTCGATGGATGCACCCAGGTAGGTTCGTATTCCATCCGGACGCGGTGGAGGAGGGTAGGGCCGCCCGTCTCTGGTATCAGGAGCGATCTGCACATGCGGCTCACGGTTTTCTTTCTGAGTTATCTCGTTCCTTTTCCTTGATCGCTTCTGACCCAGAAGCCTGGCAGGTGTACCCCACAAGGGATCGGCGTTTTGTCCTTCGTAACTATCCCTATGTGGTTGTTTATAGAATAGTTGGGGAGCAGATCCAGGTCTTGGCAATCGCGCACCAGCGTCGGAAACCCCATTACTGGAAAAATCGATAAAACTTGGGGGGCCGAATGCAACGCCTGATCACAGCAATCTGGATAACGATCCTCGTGAGTGTTGTCGTGGTGCTCTCGTTTCCACAGTCGCGCACCATCTTTGCCGCGGCCACCGTTGCCTATCCCTTTCTGTTGGGTTTTATCAAGATTGGTCTTCTGGGAACGATGGGCGAACTTCTGGGCGCCCGGATTGCCATTGGTCAGTGGCGTCTCTCTGGCATCCGGCTTTGGCAGCGCATTCTGGTCTGGGGCGTGCTCGGCTGGGTCTTCACCGTGGTATTCCCTCTGTTCTCGTTCGGAGTTGATGGGCTGCTGGCCAAAGGACTGATCCCGGGAGAGGGCTCGGCACTTGCAGGCGCCTTCTGGAAGTCTCTCTTCATGAATCTGATCTTTGCCTTTCCGATGATGGTCTCCCATCGCATCACCGACACCTTGATCGAGCGAGGGCAGTTGTTTTCCCTTTGGCCCCTGGTCGATGTCTTTACTTCGATCGACTGGAAGAACATGTTCCGAATTGTCGGTTTTTCGTGCCTGTGGTTCTGGATTCCGGCCCACACCTTCACTTTTACATTGCCTCCTGAGTACCGAGTTGTCTGCGCTGCCCTGCTTGCGGTGGCCCTGGGTTGCATTCTCGGTCTGGCCAAGAAGAAGGCATTGTCGCCAGGAGCACGGTGAGATTGATCAATAAGCTGTTTCAACGGACGTGGTTTCCTCTGGTGTTTCAGCTTCTGACGCTGGTGGTTTTTATTCTCCTGATAGGCGCCGGTTTGCAGGCCAATACCGGCGATATGGCCTTTGCCAAGGTGCTGCGCAATACCAACGTGGCAAATTTGATCGTCTGGTCCTACTGGTGGCCGTTGATCATCCTGTCCGCGATGTTCCTCGACCGTGTATGGTGCGCGGTCTGCCCCATGGAGCTGATGACCTCACTGGCCTCCAAGGTCGGGCTGAAACGTAATCCTCCGGCCTTCCTGCGCTCCGGTTGGGTCATGACGATCTTTTACGTTCTGGA
>JAOZPW010000323.1 GCA_029932545.1 Thermoanaerobaculales bacterium
AAGCCAAGGGAAACGCTAAGGCAGCCAAGGGAAAGGGCAAAGCCAAGAGCAAGCCCAAGAAATCCAAATAGTTAAGAAAGTCGGGCTAAAGCAATGGCGGCAGGGGGCCAGGGCTCCCATCTCGGGGACATAAGTATGATCGGGATCCCCGAGCCCCTCCGAGTATCTGAGCCCGTCGATAATGACCAGGGCGGCTTTGTCAGCCTCATAGGCCGGGGCAGACCCGGCGCCGAGGAAGAGAAGGACCGTTACGGCAGCGACGGTCCTCAAAATCAGGTAACGGGGTCCTGGGGTGCTTGATTGGGATCGGTGATCGAATGAATCTTTCATGTCAGGGGCTTCTCCTCTCTCCGGAGCATTGCGCTCCAACCGTTATGCCTCAAGGGGTAACGGAAACCTGCGCTCCCGCCGGATCCTACCCCGAACAGACCAGGTTCCGCCCCGACTTCTTCGCCCGATACAGTGCGTCGTCGACTCTTTTGAGCGCAACGTCCAGGCTCTCGTGGGCGAGTCGGCATTGAATGACTCCGATGCTGACGGTGCAGCGAACCACACCTTCCGGCGCTGCAATCTCGACCGAAGCAAGTCGCTTGCGCAGTCTTTCGGCGACGGCCTCGGCCGTTTCGCGGTCGATCTCCGGGAGGATCACGGCGAACTCTTCCCCCCCGAGACGGGCCAGTACATCTTCTGAGCGGAGGAGATCATCGGCCTCTTTGCAGAGGTCCTTCAAGACGGAGTCTCCGACAGCATGCCCGTGGGTGTCGTTGACCCTCTTGAAGTGGTCCAGGTCGAACATCAAGATCGACATCGGCCGCGAGTGACGACGAGCTCTCGACCACTCCAGCTCCAACCGTTCAAAAAATCGACGCCGGTTGCAGATACCGGTCAAGGGGTCGGTCGTTGCCAGTCGGGTCAATTCCTCTTGCATCTGTTTTCGCTCAGCGATGTCCCGGACGACGCTTTGCACGGCGGGTTCACCTTCATAGAGGATCGGTCCGGACACGACCTCGCACGGACGTTCCCTGCCATCGACGGTGCGGACCGTCAACTCGATCGGTGGCAGGGCCTCGGCGCCGTACTCGAGCCTGGCCAGACGTTCGATGATTGGCTGCCTGTACCTCGGGAGGATGAATTCGAAGAAGGAATGGCCGATCAGCTGTTTGGGGTTCTCCGCCCCCATTAAACGGCTGCCGACCGGGTTGAGGTACAGCACGGTTCCACCGCGGTGGACAAGAATCGCATCTGGAGACAGTTCGACCAGGCTTCGAAAACGGGTCTCGCTCTCGGCCTGGGCTTTCTCTGCGGCAGTTCGGGCAGCCACCTCGTGCCTGAGATCGTCGGTAATTCGACGCTCGGATTCCACGATGACGAATTCTCGCCGAAGGGTCACATTGCGTTCCCTCGATACCAGGGCCCCCAAAATATTGGCCAGAGTCAGGTACAGGATGACTTGAAAGAACTCGTCTGGACTGATGTCGAGAAATATCGAAGCCGAAGCAATGAAACCCACGGTAAAAATCAGACTGACGCCCATTGCCCATATCAGTCGGAGAGGAAGAAAGAGGTAGTAGATGACGATCAGGACCAGTGCGGTCAGGGCGTGGAGGAGCAGTTCGCCTTTGATGGCCCAGACGATGCCGCAGGTCATGATGGACACCATCAGGATGGGGATGACAATCAAGCGATCCAGGCTGCTTTTCGGGCCACCGGCACTGCCGGCCGCCATCAGTGCCGCGATGATTGAGGCGGCAACCGCGGCCCGGACCACGATGATGCCTCCGATCAGTTTGGGGTCGTTCCCGACGACCAGCGCATCAATGACAATACCCAGAAGGATAAAAACGGCAGCGGTAACGCCTACAAAGCGAAGATGGCGAATTCTGGAAGGCAGGGTCGAGCACAGGAAGGACCGCTCAAGGTCCCGATCGAGAAGCTCACCGGAAAAATCTTTGGTTCGGGTCGAGAATCCAGCCTCGGAGGATTGGGTATCCCCGTCAATCAGAGGGGGAGTGCCCACTACCGGATTGTGGTCGACTGTAGTCATGTCAGTGTATCTCGCTCTTTATGAGGATATCACTGCAGGATCCAGTTGGGCAGAGGCAGTCTGATTTACTCAGCGGGGGCGGAGTCGATCGGAAAGGTCACGGTCACGCGGGTGCCGACACCTTCCCGTGAATCCAGTTTGAGGTCACCACCGATCAACTGAACCATGTGTTTGACAATTGCCAGCCCGAGGCCGAGTCCTCCGGTACCGGGAGTGCGTGCACGGTCGACCCTGTAGAACCGTTGTAACACGGCGCCGAGTTCGGAGGCGGGAATGCCAAGCCCGGAGTCTTCCACAGCGATCTGGGCTGCGTCTTCGAGACGCTTTGCGGAGATTTTGACCCATCCGCCGGGGTGGTTGTATTTGATCGCGTTGTCCACCAGATTGGAAAGAACTCGAGTCAGAGCCCTTGTGTCGAAGTTGAACGCAAAATCTTCAGGAAGGTCGATGCGAAGATCAACTTCAGCCCGAGAGGCGACCGCGCCAAAGTCAGAAGCCACCTGCCGCACGATGGGGCCGACCGATTGGTGGGCTGTTTCCATCTTGAGAGTTCCGGCCTCGATCGATGCCAACTCGTAGAGTTCATCGGTCAGTCTGGTGATCCGTTCGACCTGGCGGACCATCATGTGTGTTATTTCGGGCGGAATCTCGTCTTCAAGGGCCTCGACCGTGGTTCGCATCACGGCCAACGGAGACCTCAGTTCGTGGGAGAGATCCTGAACGAACCGTCGCCGCAACTCTGCAGCCCTTCGAAGCGGACCGACCTCGGTCACCAGGACCACAGCCCCGCCCTGGCTCAAGGGAAAGGGCCGGAGTTCCCAAATCCCTCGCGGATTTTCGACCAGAATTCGTTGCCCGTCCCGGCCACCGACTGCGTGGCGAATGCCGTTGACGACGTCGGGATCCCGTTCGAGGTCGAGGAGGGACTCTCCGAGCGTCAAGGACTCGGCGCCGAGGAAGTGCTGGGCCCGGGGATTGCAGAGGCGGAGGTGGAGATCAGGGTCGACGACCAGCAGGCCCTCTCCCAGGCCTGTAGAAATGTCGTCGATCAATTGGGACATCTGTGTTCGCTCGGTTCGGCACTGTTCGGCGTCGTTGTGGAGTCTTCCAACTCGATTCGCCACCTGATGGATCGAGGTCAGACCGAGGCTTGCGACCAGTGTGTTGACCGGTTGTTGTGATCGCCTCCACACGATCTCTCCCGCAAGGCCGACTCCAGCCAACCAGAAAACGGCGATCCAGACCCAACTGGAGAGCGTGGAGGACGTCGCGGCAATTGCGATCACCAGAATGGGCAGGCCGGCGAGGGCCGTGATCAGGAAATGACGTCCTCGTGTCATGGGCATCCCCGAAAGCGGTAACCGGCGCCGATGAGGGTTTCGATGACGTCGGAGTCGATCTTCTTTCGCAAGGTCCGCACATGAACGTCGATGGTTCGGGTTTCGACGTCGGACGACAAGCCCCAAACCCGCTCCAGGATTCGGTCCCGGGACAAGACCTGGGGTCGGTTTGTGATCAAGAACCAGAGTAATTCGAGTTCTCGAGCCGTCAGGTGGATTTCCACTCCTTCCAGCGTAACGCGCCGTGTCCGGTAATCGACGATCAGGCGCCCCTCTGAGAAAACGTCTTCGGGAACCCCGCCATCGAGTCGGCGCCGCCGCAAGAGAGCCTGAATCCTGCTCTTGAGTTCGCGGACGGAGAAGGGTTTGACGATGTAGTCATCGGCGCCGAGGTCGAGGCCAAGTACCCGATCGTGTTCCTGGGCCCTGGCGGTCAGCATGATGATCGGAAGGTCTCGCGTTGCGGCGTTGCCTCGAATTTCCCTGCAGATCGACAGGCCGTCCATATCGGGAAGGTTGAGATCCAGCAGGAGAAGATCAGGGGGCTCTTCAACGACCTTCGTCAGACCCTCCAACCCTGACAGGGCGTGATCAATCGAATAGTTTTCCCGCCGAAGGGCCAACCGCAGGGACTGGACCAGGTCGGCGTCGTCCTC
>JAOZPW010000324.1 GCA_029932545.1 Thermoanaerobaculales bacterium
TTGGCGATCATGCGCCTGAGGAAAGAAACGATATCCCGTTCAATCAGTTGCGCGGCCTCAAGGGCCTGTTTTCCATTTTCATTCATAGAGTTACTCCAACGATATCAATTAGTAAAACACAGAGAGCACAGAGGGACACAGAGGAGGCACTCCTTCGGGCCAACGGGACGGACCCGAACGCACGCAGGGCGTGCTTCGGCGGCCAAGCCCTTCGTCCTCAACGCGAGCGTTTCGGACGTGTAGGCCCGGCCACCGGCCGCGGCCGTTCGGCCGCAGCGCTCGGGTCCCGCGTCGATCCGAGGTATCCTCTCGTTTCGAAGCACTGAAAGGCGGAAACAGGAGTTCACCGAACGAACCTCGAGATGCCCTCCTTGAGGCGGGGGACATTGAAGTTGATCAGGAGGCCCAGGCGGCAGTTACTCAGCTTGAGGTAGGTCAAGATCTGGGCCGTGTGGATGGGTAGAAGCTTCTCGGCCGCCTTCAGTTCGACGATGACCTCGGAATCAACCAGTAGATCGAGTTTGAAGCCGATGTCAAGTTTGACGCCCTCATAGTTCACACCCAGCTGAACCTGGCGTTCGACCTTGTGCCCTCGCTTCTCCAGTTCATACGCCAAACAGGTTTCATACACGTTTTCCAGGAGACCAGGGCCAAGCCCGGTGTGAACCTTGATCGCCGCATCGACAATGGTTCCGGATATCCGGTTGAGGTAATCCGGGATCGGGGTCGGCGAAATATTCACCGAAACTCCCCGAGACTCCTCTGGAGAGCAACCCCAGCCTGATCGGCGCGGGCTCCTGCCCGCGGCCCGGAGGGAATCCGGGCCGAATCCGAGCGCTTGCGATCGGTTCGGACTGGGTTTCCTCCGGAAGGCACGCGAAGCGTGCCGTCAGGTTTAATGAGCGCCCCTCTGTGTTTCTCTGTGCTCTCCGTGTCTCTGTGTTTCACTTGTGTTCCGTCCTATTTGTTTTCCAGTAGTTCCAAAACCCCAGTGTCCTGGTTAAATTTGTTGATCGCCTCGTCCCACTCGGGGACCCCGTCGGTCAGATCGGTCCAAAATGACGGATTCCACAGCTCTTCGAGTTCCTCGACCGAGCGTCCCTGCTGTTCAACCCAGGTGAAGTACTTGAAGTTGTGGATGGCCCGGCGATCACGATAGGTCAGTTCCCTCAAGTGGTCGGTGGTCTCACCCAGCAGACGGCGTTCGAAATCGACCGCCGCGTCGGTGGCGGTGTAGGCGCCGTGGGCCTCATTCATCTCGTCCAAGCGGGTGCGATACATCTCGACCGAGTCGGTGAAGGACGTCACCAGGATATCGTCCGGACCGAGGTCGTAGTACTTCGCGGTCTTGACCGCCGCCAGCATATTGCAGATTGAGGAGATGCCCAGATCATCCAGCCGGCTGATCACGGCTTCCGGGACACCGCGATCGGCGAGGATTTCTCGTCCGACGTCTTCGTTGAATAGTCGCATGAGCCGCATTGTGGCTTCGTCGTCGATTGCGGTGACGACATCGGTCGTGCGCACGTTGTGAATCCAGGGGATATGCTTGTCACCGATGCCCTCGATGCGGTGGCCACCAAAGCCGCAGGCCAGGAGTGTCGGGCACTGAAGGGCTTCGGCCGCGGTAATGGTTGCTCCCGGGAAGCGGCCCTTGAGGTAGTCGCCCGCGGCCAGGGTTCCGCCCGATCCCGTGGCGCCAACCCAACCGGCCAAGCGGCCGTTGGGTCCGGCGTGTTGTCCGAGCCAGTCCTCGACGGCTGCGCCGGTGACGGACCAGTGCCAGAGATAGTTCCCGAACTCGTCGAATTGATTGAAGATCACCGCCTCGGGCCGGGTGGCACGCAGATCCCAGCACTTGTCGAAGATCTCCTTGACGTTGCTTTCGCAACCCGGTGTGGCGAAGACTTCGGCGCCGATGTCTTCCAGCCAGCGGAAGCGCTCCTGACTCATCTCTTCGGGGAGGATCGCCACCGAATGACAGCCCAGGAGTGCGCTGTCGAAGGCGCCGCCGCGGCAGTAGTTACCGGTTGACGGCCAGACTGCCACCTGGTTGATCGGATCGAACTCGCCGTGCACCAGGCGGGGCACCAGACATCCGAAGGCCGCTCCAACCTTGTGGGTCCCCGTGGGGAAGTGGCGGCCGACCAGACCGACGATGCGCGCCTCGACACCAGTCAGTTCCGATGGCAGCTCGAAAGTGTTGACCGCGTCAAACCCGTGGCTTGAAGGGTCGTTGTACCAGGTGATGCGGAAGAGATTGAGGGGATCGACATCCTGGATATCGACGTCGGGCAGTCGCCTGGTGACGGCATTGGGGATCAGTGAGGGATCTCTCTGTTGGGCCAGGGTCGGTATCAGGATGCCCTTTTCGCGGCAGCGCTCGACCGCACGGGCGCGGATCTCGTGGTTTTTCATTATGGTCTCCATTCTCGCCTCGTGACACAGCCCGAAGAGTCAGGAGCGTGTACCGAACAGAATCAGCGACGCCTTTCGGGTGCCGTTAAGGCCGTTCTTTGTTTCATTCTCGGCCCGTACGGTCAGTACAGCGCCTCGAATGCGCCTCGAACGGCATTACGGCCCTCCGAAACCCATCCGCCATCTATGAGTACACGCTCCTTGAGCGGGCCACCAAAAACGGTGGCGCCAATAGGCGTCCGCACAGTGTACTCCTAACCGGACCGAGCCGGAACCCGGAACCGCCCGATCAGTCACCCTCCCGCCGCCGATTCTGCGCCTACATCTGAATAGCCAAGGCCAATAGAACCGCCACCACCAACAGGCAAAAGGCACCCGCTTTCACGAGCGCCCTCAACCCCATACAATCCGTTTTACGGATTGTTACGCGACCGAAACTTCCTTGGGATCGCTCTCCCACAGGCCGTGTTTGGTGCAGTAGGCGTGGGCCACGAGTTTGAGCTTCTTCGTCGGGATGATGTTGAAGACAACCTCAACCTGAGACTTTTGATTGCCCAGGGTTCCCGGTGGGAAGTCGGCCCGTCCCAACAGGGTCTCGCCGTTGTAGAGCGCCACGTTGTTGATGAAGTGGTCGAAGTCGTCCGGGTGGTCGTATTCGTTGCCAACCTTGACGGTAATGGCAAACTTTTCGCCGGCGGCGGCCGAGTTTCCACAGTGAATAAACGGCGAGTGGCGGTCGATGTAGTCCTTCTTGGCCTCTCGCTCTACGGTGTCGATGTCTACGTAACGGTTGATTTTCGGCATGATCTCTTCCTTTCGGTATCGCGTTTCCCTTACAAGAACACGCTGTTGACGCCTGGTATTTCCACGATCATCGAGTAGTTACCCCAAACCGCTCTATGGCTGTATCGGGCTTCGGGTGCTGAGGCCGTCGAGAGTGCCGTCCATTCGTTGGAGGCCGGCGAGTAGATACCGACACAAGAAAAACCCCTCCTCAAAACCCGGCCATGACACCGACCCGTACCACCCATGGGCTGTCGTACGGCCGATAGAAATCCGATTCAGAGTAGGAAAAATTGTAAAGAACGACTGCAGTCATTGCAACATTGTGGCCCACCGGTTGCGACAGTCCTCCCCCGACCAGAAAGCTGGAATAGCTGTCGCTGGTCTTTGTTCCGCCGAAGTCGTAATACTCGAAATTGAGGTATTCGTACTCGGTCTGGGCGAAGAGGTTGGGAAGGAATCGATACCGGGCGAAGAGCCCGCCACCGTAGTCGTTGGTCGACAGGCTGGGACTGTATCTGGAATCATCACGGTAGCGGTAAAGCAGGTTGATGCCGGTCGAGAACTCGTCCGTCACCTGGATGCCGATCATCGGAGCGATCTCGATGTAGTCGATTGTGCCGAAGCTCAGGCCGATACCGCCGCCATAAAAAACGTTACTGTTCTGTGCGTCTACCTGGACGGCGGCCAACGCAATCAGAGCGAGAATGAGCCCAACGAGTTTTTTCATAATGAAGCCTCCGAGAGTTGAAGAATCGATTCGAGGGTAGCAGACACAAACCTGGTAGCCATACGACGCCGAGGTTCCTACCGGTCTTTGAGTCG
>JAOZPW010000071.1:0-5099 GCA_029932545.1 Thermoanaerobaculales bacterium
GAAATGAGTAGGGGACACTACCGTACTCTTGGGTGACCGGAGGGGCGCGCTTGCTGAGCCGACGCCGTCGTTGAAACCCGGGAGCGCCACACTGTTCAACGGGGGTGACGCTGTTTTCCCAAATGCCGCGGTGTCGATCGCCCAGCGGCAGTCGTTGAAGGCGTTGGGAACAGTGTCACCCCACGGGGGCCGCGTTCGCAATCGAGTCTCGGCCGAGTGCAGGCGTCAAAAACCAATGCCAAGAAAACAGGAGTCTCCCTTACTTATCGGTGGATTTGAGAACCTGGATCATCTAAAAGAACACTGTCCCCTACTCATTTTCTAAAAGAACACTGTCCCCTACTCATTTTCCTACTCATTTTTTCCCCTATAAATTTCGCCCTTCTTGTCACCTAACTTGACCAATGGCCACTGAGAAAAAGCCCACCCAGTGGTGAAGATTGGAGGGCGCCGTGAGCCCGAGGCCGGCCTTGCGAGTCGCATCGGAAATCTCGAGTTCCGGGCCTTCGAGACTGGTGCCGTAACGCAGTAATCTTGCGGTCGGGGTCTGCAGTCCCTGTTTCTCGGAAAGCTTCCGGAGGACCTCAATGCCGAAGGGGATCGAAAAACGCCCACACCACGGAATTCGGTAAGTTTGAGGATATGCCTCATCGACCAGGAGCGAAAGGAGCCCGTGCTGGGAATCCGAACTGAGTGGTCCAACGAGGTACTGCCCTATCATGTCTCGGTCCCGCTCAACCGCCCGTCGATAGGCCTCGATGCCGGTTCCAAAGGGTGCATGGTCGAAATCCGGTCCGTAGTGAATGGCGTCCGAGGAAATGACGATTTGCAGATCTTCCCCGAGTTTCCAACCCTGCCGGCGCAAGAGGGCATCGATCGCGTCCGAGAAATCGTCCGACAGCTGCGTCAACTCCAGCCAGTTAAGATAAGGCACGAGAACCGGAATGATCTGTACGTCCCGATTGCGATGTTGGAGGAAGGGCACGATACCTTCGATGGAGTGCTCCCGACAGTGCATCGTGTTGCTGATCAGAAAGTCCTCCTCCGGCAGGTTCTCAACCAGGAAAGAGCGGGAAGCCTCATCCACCGGAACCGGACCCCAGGGGCCGTGCCATGCCTGAAACTGATCAAAAACCAGCTTGCCCTCCAGATTCCAGAGCCGGGCCTTGTGAAAGACGCCCAGGAGGATCACCCGGGATGCGGTGATACGTTCGGTCAGTTCCATCATCACCCGCCCCGAATAGAGGTGGTCGTCATGGGGACAGATGCCTCCGAGCAGATTCCCGGTTCCGGCGTCCGGCGTAATGTCTCCCAGCCGGGCGAAAAGATCCTCGGCCTGGGTCCGGGTCCTGACGAAGCCCACGGTATCCAGCTGGCCGCGGACAAGATCTCCTTCGGATTGCAAGCCCATCAGCGCTTCGACCTCCAAACGCTTCGGCGGTGCCTGGGGTGCAGCCCAGGAAGCAAAGCTGAACAGAAACAGAGACACGAGAATGGCAGAAAAACGCATAATCACCCCCAGTATTCAGACCTTAATCGAGCAATCTTCGGCAATCAATATAAACATCAACTCAGCTTTTCATGGCAGGTGAAGGTCTGAGGGGCCCAACGCCTGTTCGTCGCCGGGACACGCCCCGTGAAGGCCAGCCATCGTGGTCATTTGCTCAGAATCGGTCCTCGCCAGTGGTAGGGTGGCTTGGATCAGGAAAAGGAAATCACTATCCATTATGCAAGATTTTTGAGGAATTCCTGCAGATCCTTCGATATAGACAATGAGCTTCGCGTGATTGCCGAGAATTGGAGTCGATGTCGAGGCGAGTGCAAAAGGAGGCACACGATGAAAGGCACGTTTTTGTTTTCCATGTTGTTTGTCCTGTTTTTGGGGGCATCTTCCGGTCTGAGGGCCCAGGTGCTCAAACCGGAAGTGATCGTCTCGAACGAGGATATGGATGAGTACAGGCCGGCCGTTGCCTATAACTCAGTCCATCACGAATACCTTGTTGTTTTTCACGATCATTCTCCGATCTTCAGTCGCTCGGTTATGGGGAAGCGTCTTGATGAAGATGGACACGTGCTGGCCACCTTCACGATTGCCTATGAGGATACTCCACCGCGGGACAATACAGCTCCCGATGTTGCCTATGATGCGGCGCACGATCAGTACCTTGTCGTCTGGACGCGGGACTTTAACGGTGACGACTCGGATTGGGATGTCTACGGAAGGATCATTCCCTGGGATGGCCCAGTCGCCGGTAAATCAGCATTCTCGATATGTTCCTTCACCAGCCAGCAACGGACGCCCCGGGTGGCCTATGCGGATACTTCGGCGGAATTCATGGTGACCTGGTGGAATGAAGGATACAGCGGGGGCCACAGCTATATTTCAGGAGAGAGGGTTTCAACCTCCGGAACGCTCATTGGGAGCAATTTCACAGTCACTTCGGATGCGAACGAGGAACGCGTCGCACCGGACATCGCCTACTGCAAAACCTGGGACCAGTACCTCATCGTGTACCAGCGGATGGACGACGTCCTGGGTAATATTTACAGTGTCCGTCTCAACGGCACAGGGACCATTCAGGGTAGCGGCGACGTTGGGATCGCCGCGTGGTCGGATGCGGAGACCGCACCCCGGGTCAGCGCCTCGCAGGGTACTTTCGGGGAGTGGATGGTTGTCTGGCAGAGTGATGTTTCGGGGATGGGAAAGGAAGTGTATGGCCGGACGGCCTGGGTCGGCACTGGGGTGGACACTGAAGTGGGCAGTGTGGCCCATATTGCCGGGACATCCATTGACGAGAGTTTTCCGGATATTGCTGCCGATCTGCAGGGAGATTCGAATATCTTTCTCGTAAGCTGGGAACAGCAGTACGCCAACTCATCTGGGTATTTTGGTATTCATGCGAGAACCCTGACGGATTCGGGTGGCATTGTGTTGGGCGCCCAGCAGCCGATCCGCACCGTGTATACGGGTGGGACGATCAACAGCTCGATGCCGGCCGTCGCGGGGGCGCCTTCGCGGTGGTTTGTTGCCTGGGACCAGGAGAGGAGTGGGACGACCACCTATCTCGACATTTACGGCAGAGCCGTTTTCAACGGAATCTTTGCCGATGGTTTCGAGAGCGGATCGATGTCTGCCTGGACCTCGACCTTTCCCTGAGACAACAGGGGGTCGGTCTCTTTCAGCGAGCCCGATGAGTATTCGGGAACGGGCTCAAGGAGCGGCGTCGGCCGCTCCTTGACGCTCCACCGGACGAGGAACCTGGTGAGATGGAGAAGAGTAGTGTCCCCTATACATGCCCTATACATGATGATCGTGCACAACATCGGCGCCGGCCCCAAACTGGAAGATATTCTCTTCGCCTATCCGATAACGGGGCATTTTCGATTTCGCCCATGAAGGATTCGGTTGGCCGCTTATTCACGTGGGTGGCACCCATGTGGTACGATCACACGTTCGGTTTGGTGATGGATTTTTGTGTTTTTGAGATTTAATCTGCTTGAGGGGGGATGTCATGAAGAAACTCAGTATTGTTGCTTTTGTCGCCTTGGTGATGGTGGCCCCGCAAGCGTGGGGCCAGACGCTGGTGTTCATAAACGAGATCCACTATGACAATTTGGGCACCGACGTTGGCGAGTTCATCGAGGTGGCTGGTCCGGCAGGTACCAATCTGACCGGGTGGAGCCTTGTACTCTACAATGGGAGTAATGGTACCGTGTACAATACAAATGCCATCTCAGGCATAATCCCGGATCAGGACTTAGGTGGTGGCACCCTGAGTTTTGCTATCTCTGGTATCCAAAACGGTAGCCCTGACGGCATGGCGCTCGTGGCCCCTGGCGACGTCGTCATCCAGTTCTTGAGCTACGAGGGCTCCTTTACCGCCGTTGGTGGACCGGCCGATGGTATAACGTCCGAGGACATCGGCGTCTTCGAGGACGGCAGTACGGCCGTAGGCGACTCACTTCAGCTGAAGGATCCACCGCCATTGGGCCGAGCAACCTATGAGAGCTTCGTCTGGTACCCTCCGACTGCTGAGTCACCGGGAGCGGTCAATACCGGCCAGACCTTGCCCGTCGAGCTGATGTCGTTTTCCGTCGAGTAAGCGAACTTTCGCATATAGAACAGAAAGCCTGTGGCCTCGGCCGCAGGCTTTTTTTGTGTGCGCCAGGCATGGCGCGAAGCGGCATGACTTTCGAGTTGTGGTGCTTGCAACCGGTGAGGGAAACCGAATTTATAGGAATTTATAGGGGACACTACCGTACTCTTCCTGGGGGATGTGCAGAGCGATGTTATTTTCTGGGATCCGATCGCGGCCAATGCTGATTCCGGTTCACCGGAACGGATGGAGAAGAGTAGTGTCCCCTATACATGCCTATACATGTGACTCCACGATTCCAGACCATGATCTTCCATCCCTCAAGCGTGGCAGAGATCCCCATCCCCGCAAGACGGGGTAGGCCGAGGAGGTACGCTCCCTTGGACAGATTTCCAACGCGCTCTTCGGGGTTGGCGGGCAGTATCGGCTGTCGATGTAGGCTGAGAAGGTGGGCTCAATAGAAAGAGCAGGGTGGAGTGATCTCCACCCTGCTCTCAGGTTTACTCTCCAATGTGCCGATTTCTACGGACCGGTAGAATCCCACGCCGTGGTTCCGCCGCTCTCGAATCCGTCCGCGAAGATTGCCGAATCGATGATGACAACCGATTCGTACGTGGTGTTGTTGCCCTCGTCGAATTCGTTCACAGCGTCATAAGGATCCACCAGTTGACACAGAGAATAGGTGCCCGGCGCCTGTCCTGCAGGTATGGTCACCGAGGTTTGGGTACTATTCAGTGACAGCGAAGCCAGGCTTGGGACCGTCCGGCTGCCGATGAGCGTGTCACCGGTGGTGCAGGTGGTATTCGTCGAAAGACGCAGCTGGACGGGGAAGGAGCCGGCGCCAACGGGACCGCTGTTGTACACGGAGTTGTAGATCGAGTAGGTTCCACCAGTGAGGTAGGAGGCCGCTGGGCTCAGGAGTGAGGGCACCAGATCGGGGACACCGTTGATGGTGAATGTTCCATCAGTCGTGTCGGAGACCTTCCAGGTGCCGCTTCCCGG
>JAOZPW010000071.1:5109-11494 GCA_029932545.1 Thermoanaerobaculales bacterium
AAGTTTTTCCCCAAGGTCGTGGGGGCATTCGGTACGGACCAGGATTATGACGTAGACTATGCTGCATGGGGGCCTGCGATGAAATTCCAAGCGGCCCCATCCCAATAGTGGATATACACCTCGTCGCCTGAAGGAATATTCATTCTCTCCCATGAAACGGTGTACGAGGAGCCGGCGGTGTACGACTCCCCACCATTGGGCGAGCTCACATGAAAATAATTGCACACATCGTAGGCGCCCAGGGTTCGAGCAAAAATCTGTGTGTCCCATGTGTTGCTGGCCGTCGCATACTCCGCTGCGAACCATGCGTTGTTGCATGTCCAGTCCCATGAGGAGCCTGAGTAATCACCCCATCGGTTGCGTCCGTCGCCCACAAAATCGCCGTCCCAGCGCGAGTAGGTACCGTCACCACGTTTTTGCCACGAAAAATTCAATGTGGCGTCAGCGATGGGGTCATAACTATAGGATGCGGCCCCTATGAAGCCCGCCGGGTTCCCAGGTTCGGTCATGCTGAAGGTCAGAGCCACATCCCCAGTTGCGCTTGGTTCGACTGTCAGTGCCGGATAGTTCATGTGGTAGGCGCTGCCCCAGACGGCTCTGTCATAGTCCATGTCACCCGCGCCCACATTGAAGACGGCAAAGTAGACCTCGCTGTACACCCTGTTGTTGTCCCAGTTGAGAGCGAGGGTGGACCAGACCTTCCCAAAGCCGTAGACGGCGTTCCGGGTTGAAGTGTTGCCGCCGTCGATGTCCCAGTCGCTGCCGGGTTGATCCACGTTGTTTCCCATGGAGTAGTACGTCTTTGAGGGGATGACGACCCTGGCCATGTTGGCTGTCACAGGATCTGAGCTGTCAGGATGTCGTTTTCCGGTCTGCGTCCATAAGCACATTTCGCTCCCGGACCCGCTGTGGGAGTTAACATAGAAGGAGTTGCCGGAACTGTTGGTGGAAAGTGGCATTGCCGGTTGCATCGTGAACGCATTGGATCCTGATGGCCACTGCAAATCGTTCCAACCGTAGGCACTGGTCGAGGTTCCGGTCATAAAATCATTCCCCCAGGACCACAGCTTCGTTCGTTGGTAGCCTCCCGTGAAACGAAAGTAGTTGCCGGTCACATAAATTCCCCACGTGTCAACACCGATGGCCGCATAGTCCAGCCACTCCTCTTCTCCGGTTCCTCCGGCTGAGGCGTTGACTCGCCAGATCCACCATCCCCCGTTGGGATCGTCGGTTACCGACACCATCAGCCAGTAGTAGGACTTGAGATTGGTCTTGTCCTTGCCCATGATCATCATCAAGAATTTATCGGAATATGGATCGAAGACGACCCTCGGGTCGTAGCAGAAGCCGTTCCACGTGGAGGGTAGGTTCACGAAACTCTCGAAGTCGGTGTAGGCCCTGGTCTGGGTGCCGGTCTTGGTGTAGACCATGAATCCCGAGTTGATGGCCTCGACGATGTATTCGGGTCCCACCGCCAACTGGGTGTCGGGGGGAATCCATCCGGAATAACCCTGAGCACTCCAATTGGTGACACTGGCCCCCGCTGCTCGGGTCTCAGAACCGGACTCTCCCGCCTGGTATGGCTCGGTAAGATACGACTCCGGCGTTCGCTGCTCCGGGTTTTCCACAGGCGGGATGCTGGAACTTCCGAAGTCGTCATAGTCCAGCTGTCCCTGAATGTGGCTCCGCGGAGAATCAAGGAACTCCATCGGAATCGCACTCGGCTCGACGGTTCGGAGGTCTACGAATACCCGCTCTCCAGCATGTTCGATCGTGGGCGCCTCGCTCACCTTTGTGAATGCCTCTGGGTTCTGGGGCATGTTCGCAGCGTCATCCAGCTGCGGCGTTGCCAGCCGTGCAGCTTCGAGGGTGAGCTGTTCCGGCGTAGTGACATCTTGAGCCGCCGACGGCTGCGAGATGGCCACTGTGGCGAGACATACCAAGGCTACGAGGCCGGTAGTATGCAGTGTGAATCGAAGTTTCATGATTCCTCCTTGGCTTTTGGCGGTTCGGCTTTTGAAGCTGAACGGCATTCCAGATGGCCGTCCGTGATGCGAACGGGGACGAGGGGACGATTGCTTTCCGACTTGGTTGGGGTCAATCGGCGGCGGCTGATGTGATCGACGATTTCAAGGCCGCTGGTAACATTTCCAATGATCATTCGTCGTCCGTCGAGTTCCGGACGATCGGTCAGAGCAAAGACCAGGGCCGGTGTGGACCATTCTTTTGAAATCCGCCTGAGGCCAACCGTACCGCGACGGACCCCAAGGGAGGGAAAGCCGGACTGGTAAACGTATCCCAGGGCTTCGTTGATGTCTTTTTGGGTAGCGTCAAGGAGAAAGTCCGGGCGCATGGTCTCCTGCCACTCCGCCATCCATTCGCCAAGCAGTCCGGGGCGTTCCTTGTGACCGTGGATCGAGGTGTCATAGGGGAAGATCTCGTGCTGCCATACTTCCATGGCCTCGGCGGAGGACTCCACTCGGCGATCCTCGAGCCCGAGCGCCGTCGCGTCGATCTGCATTCGAATCAGAATGGCGGCGCCCGGGGGGCGAATCGAGGTCGCAATCTCGGTGCCCGGCAACGCATAGTCGAAGAGGAGGCCGTCGAAGTAGCCCGCGGGGTCTCGTTGGGGGCCGGGCGCTATGAAATCATCCCTGTAAATCGGGCCCTCCACCAATCGCAGGAGCTGCGCCACCGCTTCGGGAGCGACCTCGGGGAAGACCTCGATTTCGATCGTGCCGTCGTAGGTCTCCAGAACGATGAACGATCGTTGAGACGAATTACAGACAGTAGGCTGGTTTGTCGAAGCCGCTGTATTCGTGACCACTACGGCCAAAAACACTGCCGCAATACACAAGACGACCCTCCGCCGAGTGGCGGTGAAAGGGCGTCTGTTCCCCATGCCAATACCCTTTATGGCGTTGGGTTCATCTGCCCGCTGGAAATGAAAGGCTTTTTTATAATGTGACACAATATCAAAACTATATCACAGTTTCCAATATCGTGATTGTGTCAGGACCAAAAGATGCCGTTTGTTGGATGGTCCGGCTATGCCGGGTCCGGCCTACCAGTAGGGGCCGACGCGCCCGCGGGGATAATAGCCTCCGCCGTAGCCCCATCCGGGACCGTAGCCGTAGCCTCCGTGTACGCCGACGTAGACGGAGCTCGTTCCACCAGTCTCACAGGCAGTCATTCCAACGGTCAAACCCAGCAGGGCGGCGGCGAGAAGCACCAAACGAGCTACGCGCATTTTCATCGGGAATTCTCCTTGTCCGTCTTCAGCTGAGCGACGAACACCATCGCATGAGTTGGATCTTCGATCAGGGCCACTCTTCCACCGCCGAAGTCGGCGCGAGGGGCCAGAACGATTGTTCCGCCGAGTTCGGTCGTACGTTTGAGTGTGGCGGCAAGATCTGCAACGCCGATGTAGGGTGCCCAGATCGGCCGTGCGTCTTCGTTCGGTGTTGGGACCAGACCGGCTCGCGGTTTCCCTTCGGTCTCGAATACCGTGTAGGCGCCATCGGGGCCTTCGATGGTGTTGCGTTCGTAGCTGATCACGGTTTGATAGAACTTGGCCGCGGCATCAAGGTCGTCGGTCCAAAGCTCAACCCATGCGAAGTTTCCATCTTCTCTGGGGCCGCCGATCTCACGCGTCGGGGTCCCAATTATCAAGATTGCTCCCTGGGGGTCTCGAATGACCGCATAGGTGCCCGATCCTTCCACCTTGGTGACGTCGCGCAGGATCGTTCCCCCGGCTGAGCGGGCGGATTTGACTGCCTTGGTGAGATCGTCCACAACGATGCCAACCAACCACTGTGATTCGGACTTGTTGGGCAATTCATCGTTGATTTCGATCAGGCCGGCGATGAGATGACCGTTATGGGAGATCGGGCGCACTTTACCTCGGGCTGGCCCGATTTCCCATCCAAAAAGGTCCTCATAGAACGAAGCGGCGGCCTTGGTGTCCTCGGTAACCAGGTCGAACCACAGGGGTTGGCCATGATCTCCGGCGAATGCAGGAGTGGTCAGCAGCAAACAGAGAACAAGCGGTAACAAGAGAACGAAGGAACGAGTAGACGATTGCAAAGAAAACCTCCAAAAGACGCCTCTGAGAACCCTGGCGAGACGCCGTGTATTCCATGATAATACGGGAATCGTTGGCAGGAGGTTCAGTGTAGAATAAATCCAGTCGCGATCAAAAATTGAGGTGATTCATGAGTGAGTGGCACGAGGCATTGGCACAGTTGGCCGTTTTTGAAAAACTCGATCGTGAGGAGATAGAGCTTTTGGCTGCAGGGGTGGGCGAGCAGACCTTCGAACCTGGTGAAATAATGTTTTCGGAAGGGGATGCGCCGAGCGGAATGATGGTTGTCCTCGACGGGGCGGTGGAACTGATTGGTTCTTTCGCCGGAGGGGTCGAGAGAGTCTTCGGCACATTGCGGTCCGGCCAGGTGCTCGGTCTTTTGTGTTTGATTGACGACGGTCCGAAACCTGCTACCGCCAGAGTCGTGGAACCGACCAGTGTTCTTACGTTGGAGAGGGCGGTGATTGCCGACCTGCGGGACAGCGCCCCTTTGACCTGGGCCAGGATCATCAGTGGACTCTCGGGTCAGCTGGCGGCACAGACTCGGCTCATCCTTGAGCAGTACCGCCGGAGTATTGCCTGGGGTCTTGAGGTCAGTGGTTGCGCGGGATTCAATTTCAATAGACTGCTTTCCGATTCGGTCGCCGTGGAGGTCGAACTGATCAACGGGTCTTGTGTTGCTGGAGTCATCATGGGAATTGAGGCCGATGAGACCGGACACAACATGTTGTTGCGCAGTGATGACGGGAGACTCCGCCTGGTTCCTTACCGTTCCGTGGTCCAGGTAATGGTTGCGCAGGCCGATTTTGAACCCGTGCTGGTCGAGTAGGGGGCAGTGATGGCAGGCATCGACAGGTATCTCACGGTCATGACGCAGATCGGCGCGTCGGATCTGCACTTGTGCTCCGGCGTACGGGCCACCTACCGGGTGGACGGGGTCATGAGGCCGACTTCGAGTGAAAAGACACAACCGGTATCGGCCGAGGAGGTCGGGCGTCTGTTGCGGGAATTTATGCCGGAACGCAACAGGCTGGAGCTTGAAACGCACAAGGACACCGACTTCGCCTACGAGATAGGAGGTGTGGGGCGTTTCAGGGTCAACGCCTATTATGACAGGAACGGAGTCGGCGCGGTGTTTCGCCATATCCCCGAAGAGGTGCTGAGTTTCGAACAGCTGGGTCTTGGGAAGGTTTTCGCGGACCTGTGTCAACTCAACAAGGGTCTGGTGCTGGTGACCGGGCCGACGGGGAGCGGCAAGTCGACCACCCTGGCGGCGATGATCGACTACATCAATCAAAACCGGACCGACCATGTCGTGACGATTGAGGATCCGATCGAGTTCGTTCACAAAAACAAACGGTGCCTCATCAACCAACGTGAGGTTCATCGTCACACTGAGGGGTTCAAGGCCGCATTACGAGCGGCCCTCCGACAGGACCCAGATGTGGTTCTCGTCGGCGAGATGCGCGATCTGGAGACGACCGAGACGGCCATAGAAACAGCCGAGACCGGGCATCTTGTCTTCGGGACCCTGCATACCTCTTCGGCCGCCAGCACCATCGACCGGATCATTGACCAGTTCCCGGCAGATCGCCAGGATCAGATCCGCATGATGCTCTCAATGTCCCTCAAGGGAGTGATCTCGCAGACCCTGCTCAAACGGGCGGACCGTGCGGGGAGGATTGCCGCATTCGAGATCCTGGTGTCAACCCCGGGGGTATCGAATCAGATCCGTGAAGGCAAGAGCCACCAGATTCCGATGGCCATGCAGACCGGCGCCAAGCTCGGGATGCGGTCGCTCTCCGACGACCTCATCCGCCTGGTCAAAGAGCGAAAGGTCGATCCCCTTGAGGCCTATCGGAAGAGCATCGACAAGAGCGATATGGAAAACAGGCTTCGGGTAGCCGGCTTCGGCTTGAACCTGTCAAATCGTTGAATCCTCTCTGGGTCCGGCGCTGAATCCAGATTTCGCATTGTGAGAGTTGTGGGTAAAGGTCAATACTGGTGAGTCTAGAACTCAAGCAGGCTGGAAGCCTGCGCCACAAATCTTCTGCCCTTTGTGTGCGGCCATCTTGGCCGCGCTCGGGCGCGTACCCCGGTGCCACTATTGGGGTTACGGTTGGATCCCAAGGGCCCAGAGGATTCGGGTTGCGGTTACCGGGCCGATTCCGGAAATTTGTATGAGCGCGTTGAGGTCGGCCGAAGCGATTCTCTGGAAATTCCCGAAGTGAGTGAGGATGGCGTCGGCCTTGTCGGGGCCCAGGCCCGGGATGGCTTGGAGCATAGAGGATTGAATTCGAC
>JAOZPW010000071.1:11594-14880 GCA_029932545.1 Thermoanaerobaculales bacterium
TCGACGGACCTCAACAGAGATCCCTTCAGTTGTGGCCAATGACTCAATGACGCCGGAAGGACGTTCTCGATCATCAGCGGTGACGGTGATCGGATTTTGTGATTTGGTTGATACCTTCATACGGGGTTCCTTCCCCGCAGCGTGGACCGACTCTAGGATCCTATCACGCAGACGAAGCGGTCGACATCCTCCAACCCATGCAATTCGTTCGACGAATTGCCCCACGACGAATTGCGTTAGTCTATATCCATGGCTACCTCAGACCTTCTGCTCGACCCCGGGATCCTCTCGAACGACCCGGTTCTCGAACTCTACGGTTGGAAGGCGGTGGAGGCTCGAGACGGTTTGGCGGTTCTGCCTCGGCGTGACGATTGGTTGCAGGCCCTCAGGAGTGGGGTTGAAGCCGTCGGTCTGCCGGACAGGGTTGCCGAGGGGAGGTTTTCCCAGGCGGTTGTCTATTTGCAGAAGGGGAAGGCGGCGACCCAGGAGGGGTTGGCGACGGCCTGGAAGAACCTGGTGCCTGGCGGGCGGCTTCTGCTGGTTGGAGGCAACGAGTTGGGCATCAAGTCCGCGGTCAAGCGCTTGGCCCAGGAACTGGGCCAAGGCGGAGAGCTTCTGGTCAATCGGGCTCGGAGCCGGGTCGTTTCATTCGAGAGAACCCAGCATTCGGGGCCGGAGATTCCGGATCCAGCTGAAGTTGAGATCGAATGCGGGGAAGACGCCCTCACTCTTCAAAGTGCCATCGGAGTTTTTTCGGCTGATCGAGTTGACCGGGGTACCCGTATTCTCCTGGAGCATCTCCACGACGTTGAATCTCCGGCCCGGGTCCTGGACATGGGCTGCGGAATCGGTGTCCTGGGTCTGGCGGCTCTCAGGCGGTGGCCCGAGGCAAGGGCAGTGTTGGCCGATGTCGATCGCAGAGCCGTTGAGGCCGCGACGAAGAACGCCGTCGATCTTGGCTTCTCGGACCGTTGCCATGCCTTGTGGTGGGACGCGGTGCAGGAAAAGCCACCCTCGACAGACTGTGATCTGGTGCTGATCAATCCGCCTTTTCATACCGGAAAAAAGGTAGACCTTGATCCTGCGCGGGCGATGTTCCGGTCACTGGATCAGGTTTTGGCGCCGAAAGGTATCGCCCTGATTGTTGCGAACCGGACACTGCCCTACGAGCAACAACTCGGGGGCATCGGCCGCATTCGAATGATCCGTGATGAGGCAGGGTTCAAGCTCCTGGAACTGCGGAGAGGTTCTTCCTGACCCGGCGGAGCCGGAACCAAGGGGAAATGGTGCGCCTTAACCCGAGCCCGAGCCCGTCACCGTTGTCGTTATCGCTGCGCTTTGTCATGGCCCTTTCGATGCTGGACTCAAATACACACTCCGAGGAATCTCCGGGTCGGGCATCCACGGATGATGATCTGTGAATTGGCGTTGAACCCGAGAAGAGTCGGTAACGCGAACGGGCTCGGGCTCGGGAAAACACAACGGTGTGCGATCACTGGCAAACCTTCCAACCGAAGAGATCTGAGTAAAAACTCCAGGCGGCCTCGAGATCCGAAGTGCCCAGCTCATGCCAGGAGAATCGCAGCATCGCCTTCGCAGGCTTCATCCGAGGTATCAAGGGTCTGAACCACTCAAACCATTCGGGAGCGTTGTCTTGGACCTTTTTGACCTATTCGACCCTTTTGACCCGTACTACATCCACGCCTTGTTGAACATTGCGGTACGGTCTTCTTCGTCAACATCGAGCGTCTGCTCGAGGATCGGCCATGCGGTCGCCGACAGGAGGAGGGGAGCAGCAAAGCCGATAAGGATGGCCTTGAGTTGGCGTTGTAATGTCGGGTCCTCCGAGGCGCCGTGGGCATCGGCGAAGGCCCCTCGGAGTTCACGAAGCACCGGCGACAAAGCCTCGAGGGCCATCTGACCTCCGTTGGCCAGGTCGCGGAGCAGGAGCCGCGGGGCTGATGAACCGGCCCGGACTTCTCGTTCCACCGCAACGAATCCATCTCGTAAGCCAAGCCGTCCTCGTTGACCTGAAGCCTCCCGGGCGGCGGTTGCCAGGTGGTCGACGGCCGATCGTAGAACAGCCCGGTACAGTTGCCGTTTCCCCCCAAAGTGATATGAGATGGCGCCAGGGTTGACGCGGGCGAGGTTGCAGATGTCTCGGACGGCTGCCCCCTGAAATCCGTTGTCGGCAAAAACGGTGGAGCCGGCTGCAATCAGACGTTGACGTGTGGTGGGTTGATTGTTCACACAACTGTTTGTATCACATCAATGCTTGGCCCGAAACCCCTTTTGGAGGGTCTGGGTGGTTTAAACAGAGCCGAAGGCGGCAATTCGGGCCAAGTATTGAGAGGTTGCGCCTCGCGCAATGACAGAAAATTTCGAACAAGACAAACGTTTGTTTGAAATCTCTCAGAACACCTTGACATCTCAATCGAGGTCCTTAGGATCGGTCTACGGGATGGGACAATTCAAGCCAACGGCCATAGCAGTGATCCCAGCACGGTGGGCATCGACTCGGTTTCCCGGCAAGCCTCTTGCTGAGATTGTCGGGGAGCCGATGATTGCCCACGTTGTTCGCAGGGCGGCTGCCGCGCGGACGATCACCGAAGTCGTCGTGGCGACCGACGATCGCCGAATCGCCGAGGCATCTGAAGCCGCGGGGGCCGTTGCGGTGATGACCGGTGCTTGTCCTTCGGGTACCGATCGGGTCGCGGAAGCGGTCATCGATCGCCCAGGGTGGGATCTGGTGGTCAACGTCCAGGGTGACGAGCCGCTGCTTTCGGCCCGGAATATTGATGCATTGGTTGAGGGCATGGCCTTGGCTCCCCAGGTGGCCATGGGAACGTTGTGCAGGCCTCTGCCGGCCGAACGGCACGATGATCCCAACGCGGTCAAAGTGGTACGAGCCCTTGACGGTCGAGCTCTGTATTTCTCCCGTTCGGCCATCCCCTTCCGGCGAGGAACGGCCCAGCCGCAGGAGTCGATTCTGCTGCATCTTGGGATTTACGCCTTTACGAGGGCGGGGCTGGAGACTTTCGTCGGTCTCGAACCTTCGCCTCTGGAAAAGATTGAGAGCCTGGAACAACTCCGGGCGCTTGAGAACGGTATGGACATCCTGGTCCTTGATGCGATTGACGATGCAATCGGGGTCGACACGCCGCAGGATCTTCAACGGGTCGAGCAGATGCTCGTTATGCAGATGAAGGAGTGATTGGATGGCGACGAAGTATATTTTTGTCAGTGGTGGAGTTGTTTCCGGGTTGGGGAAGGGTATCTCGGCCGC
>JAOZPW010000325.1 GCA_029932545.1 Thermoanaerobaculales bacterium
TGGCAAGAAGGACATGAAACACCAACCAGGAAATCTCTGACCGAGAGCCGAAATCAAATCAAACCGTTCCTGGCGAAGAATGAGAACTGGGTCATAGAAGGATGTTATTCAGACCTGCTTGCCCTTGCCCCTCGACCTGAGGGGAACGCTCAGCCACCTGCGCATCCTTCGACGTTGAGCGTTGAACGTTGCACGTTGCACGTTCGATCGGGCCACCCTCGACCTCTTCGACCCTTTCGACCTGCTCGACATTCGACAATGGTGGGTCAAGGCCAACCCTACGAGCTGACCGGAGGCTGAGCTGAGAGCTGAGAGCTGACAGCCGAGAGCTCTACCCCAGCCCCGTCGGCAGCCCTTTCCTCGGATCCTCGCCGTAAAGTTCACTGACTTTCCGAGCGGCATCTTCTCCGGCCGGGGACTGGACCTTGGGCACGACGATCTCGACCGAATAGAGGTGATCGCCAAATGTGCGAGTCTTCATGTTCTTGGCGCCTTTGCCCCGCAGCCGGAAGGTCCGTCCGGAGTTGGTCCCGGCGGGAACCTTGGCCCGGACAGGACCATGGATCGTTCCGACAACAACTTCAGCGCCCCGGTAGGCCTCGGGAAAGGTTATGGGCACCGTCGTCCGGATGTCGTCACCCTCCCGCTTGAAAAACGGATCTTCCCGAACGCTGACTCGAACAAATAGATCACCGGCAGGCCCGCCTCTGGATCCTTCAGTTCCCTTGCCCGCAACCCTGATTCGACGTCCGTCGTTGATTCCCTCCGGAATTCGTACCTTGAGCCTCTCGGTCGATACGACTGTCCCCGAACCTCGGCACGATGAACACCGAGCCGTTCCTTCCGTTCCGGATCCATGACACCGTGTACATTCAACCTTCCGCTGGACCGGCAACGTCACCGAAGCCCCCTGCATCGCTTGTGAAAAGCTGATCTCGACCTGAACGAGAAGGTCCTCTCCTTTTGAGGGTCCAGCGGGTCGACGGCGTGCACCGCCCCCGAAAATATTCCCGAAAATATCCCCCAGATCCTGAAATCCACCCGTTCCACCCAGATCGCCGAAGTCCACATGAACGCCTCCGCGGGACCGTGGGCCACCCCGCGCGCCGCCAAAGGGGTCGAACCCGGCCTCACTGGGATCAACCGATCCGAACCGGTCGTACTGCTCCCTCTTCTCGGCGTCGGATAACGCCGCATACGCCTCCTGGATCTGCTTGAACCGCGCTTCGGCCTCCGAGTTGCCCGGATTCACGTCAGGATGGAATTTTCGAGCCAGTTTTCGATAGGCCTTCTTGATCTCCTCAGGGCTAGCGTCTCGTGCCACACCCAGGAGTTGGTAATAATCTGTTGCCATCGAACCTCCGAAACCCCGGCTGATCGATCGCCGGGCAATACCAAATATGAGCGAGTTCTTATAATATTGCAATTCAAACATTGCAGTCGATCTGATCTCACCTTCATCCTTCCTCTTTGGTTCCTCCCCCGCAGGATTGGCGATACAATGCTCCCCGTGAATCTGAATTCGGTGAACCATGCGAGCTGATCGACGGTGGCTGCCCTTTCTGGTGGCTGGATTCGCCCTCGCTGCCCTTGTGAATGTCGGATGGATTTCAGACGTTCTCATAAAGAGTGGGGCAACATCCAGTTCTTGGACCGACACTCTGATCGGCCCCAGGGCCGCCATCGTGGGCAACTCCATCGCAATAGTGCTGATTCTCTGGGGCTTTTTCGGGTTATTGGCCCGCAAGAACCCTGACCGAGCCCTCGCCAGAAAACTCCATCGCAGAGGAGACCGCCGGGGAGCGGCTCAACTCTTCCTCAAAGCCGGCAACACCGCCAAGGCATTGAAGCTCTTCAAACAGGCCAAGGACTGGGAAGGTGCCGCGGATGCGGCAACAAGGCTGGGGCAGTATCGAGTTGCTGCCGACTGTCTCCGCTCTGCCGGCGGTCGCCATCTCGTTGAAGCTTCCCGTTTCTACCATCGGGCGGGCGATACCGCAGCGGCTCGAGCCTGTTCGCGGGAGATGGGAACCTGGTTGGAGGCCCAAGGTCGATTTGACGAGGCCATCGATGCGTGGCTCCGAAATTCGGATTACAAACGAGCCGCTCACACAGCACGACACGCCCTGGACAAGGGTCGCCTTCGCGCAGGTCACGGTGCTTTTCGGTCTGCCATGCGGGCCGCACGAGAAGGCGGTGACCACCATTTGGCGGCACGCCTTTATGAGTTGGAGAATGCGTGGGAACCGGCCGCCCGCGAGTGGCAGCTGATCGGAGATTCGACCAGAGCCGCCGCAGCCTTTTCCCGTGCAGGCCTGCTGGCGGAGGCCGCCACGGCTGAAATGGCGGCCGGAAACACCAAAAGTTCCGTTCGATTGCGGCTCAATCACCTCCGCGACCTGTATGGCCGGCTTGAGAAACAGGGACCTCCAGGTGAGATGGACAGCAAATCGGGGACCTCCCTCCGCGACACAGCGGCCTCGGAGACCAAAAGTCTCCTGCCCTTACTGGAATCTCTTGACATGCTTCCCGAGATGATCGAGCTGCTGCGAGCCACCGGGCAGGTCGAAGAGGCGGTGAGACGTCTTGAAGCGTCAGGCCAGCCCGGTTCCGCGGCCGAACTGGCCCGGGAGACAAATAGATGGGACCTCGCGGCTCCGATCCTCGAGACAATGAACCGCTGGGGAGAGGCTGGAGATGTGTATGAACTGGCCGGTGATCTCGGAAACGCAGCAACCTGTGCTCAGCGTGCCGGCGAGGACGAGAGGGCCCTCGGCCTGTACAGGAGTCTCGGACGAACCACTGATGCCGCTCACTGCCTGGCTCGACTCGGCGCCCTCCAGGAGGCATTGAGATCACTTCACGAGGAAGATATGTTGGACGAGGCCTTCAACCTCCTCCGGTCCTTCCCCGGCCCGGTCCCGGACATTCCGGACGTTGTCTTGGACTTGGCGGCCCACAAGAAAGCCGGCGGCCAGCCTGAAGAAGCGGTTGCGTGTCTTCAACGGGCCGTCCTTGGGGTTGCTCTTCAGTCGGGCCGTCTGGACCCAGCCGTCGCTCTCGCCCGAGAACTTTTCGAACTGGGGGACATCGACTCCGCCCGTGCCCAAATCAACCGGGTTCTCAGCCACGACTACTCATACAAGCCGGCTCAGGCCCTCAAGGCAACACTCGACAGCCATCTATCCGAGGTCGACCTGTCGGCTACACAACCGGCACACATGCCCCAGCAAACGGCAACAACCCCTCTGGCAGAAGGCCCTCTCAGGTACGAAATCCGGCACGAACTGGGCCGCGGCGGCATGGGCGTCGTCTACCTGGCACGCGACACGCGACTGGGCAGAGACGTCGCGATCAAGGTCCTCCGAACGACATCAAAAGAAGAAGCCGCAAGGCTGGAGCAAGAGGCCCAGGTTTCGGCGACCCTCAACCACCCAAGCATCGTCACCATCTATGATTTCGAAGCCGGTTTTGATGGGTATTTTATCGCCATGGAACTGGTCCGTGGCGAACCGCTGGACAAACTGAACAAGACAGCGCCCGAGCGAATCCGTTCCCAGCTGAGACCCCTTCTGGTCAAACTGGCTTCGGCATTGAGCTATGCCCACAACCATCACGTCATTCACCGTGACCTGAAACCCGCCAACATCCTCCTGACCGACGACGGCAACATCAAGATTCTGGATTTTGGCATTGCCGCACGCCTGGATTCGGAGGACGGCGTGTCAAACGCCGTGTGTGGGACACCCTTCTACATGGCTCCAGAGCAGATCCGGGGCGAGGCTCCAACCCCGGCCTCCGATATCTATTCGCTCGGCGCAACAGCCTATCACCTAGCCACCGGCCGACCGCCGTTTGCCAGCGGAAACGTCATCGAGGCCCATCTTGAGCATACGCCACCGGACCCCAGGGACTTTGCGCCGCACCTCCCTCTCGATATTGCCACGGCAATCCTCAAGTGCCTGGAGAAGGACCCAAGAGACCGCTTTCCCT
>JAOZPW010000326.1 GCA_029932545.1 Thermoanaerobaculales bacterium
AAATGGTCGTCACCAATTTTTTCGAGAACCTGGAGTGCGACCGGCGCCGGGCGCCAGTTCGAATCGATCAAGAAGAGTTCCTGTTCGGCACCGATCCTGCGCACATCGGTTTCGAACAGTCCCTTGTCGAGCATGTGTTCCAGCGCCCGCACATCACGAAGGACGTGTTTCAAGAACACTCGAAGTTCTTCCTGCCGGGTTTTTTCGCGAACGTCCTGCTCACCCATAGGGCCTCCTGAAGTCGCCAACATTGTATCGCGACTCAATAAAGCTATCGGCTGACCGGGCGGAGCCGGAACCAAAGAGAAACGGTGCGCCTTAACTCCGCACCCGAGCCCGAGCCCGTTGCCGTTATCGTTCCCGAAGGGTTTTGCGCGGGCCTTCGATGCAGGACCAAGACACGCACACTGAGAAATTTACGGGTCGAACATCCACGGTTGAATCTGCGTGAGTCGGGATTGAACCCTAAGAAAGTCGGTAACGGTAACGGGCTCGGGCTCGGGAAAACCCCACGGTGTGCGATCGTCGGTAAACTCCCCAACTGCCTCCATTTGTACAACGTCGGCTCGGTTTCCGCCTCGCTTTTTCGCTTTGTTGGGGCGGATATTTCTAATTGCTGCTGACACCTGCTTCCCGCCTCGCTACAGTTGGTTCGATGCCGACCGCGATCTCTGAACTCCGTCACCATGCCTTGAGGGCATTCGAGGCAGCAGTCGATGCTGTCCAACCGGACAATTTACTGCCTCAGGCCCTGGAAGAGATCTCCCTCGACGTTCCCCCGGGTGGCCGGCTGATCGTTGCCGCCCTTGGCAAGGCCGCCCCGGGATTGGCGGCATCGTGGCGTACCCATCGGCCCCTCGTCGAAGACCATCTGGTGGTCCTGACACCCCACAGAACACCAATTCCACCAGGGCTTTCGGACGATGTCGAGATCCTGTTCGGCGCCCATCCCCTTCCCGACCGGGCAGGTAAGCACGCCGCCGGTCGACTTTATCAGCTCGCTACAGGTCTTGGGCCGGACGATCGGCTCCTGGTCCTGCTGTCCGGGGGCGCATCGGCGCTTCTGGCCCTTCCGGCACCGGACCTCACTCTCGAAGAACTCAACCTGGCGACCAACGCAATGCTTCAGGCCGGGGCATCAATCTCCGAGCTCAATACCGTCAGGCGGGAACTCTTGGTCCTCGGCGGCGGCGGTCTCCTCCTGGCGGCCTGGCCGGCAATTGTGACAACCCTTGTGCTGTCCGACGTTCCCGGCGACCCCCTGCATGACATCGCGTCAGGCCCGACCGTGGCATCCCCAACGGGGACCAATGAGGCGTTGGCTGTCCTGGATCGTTTCGAACTGCTTGAGCAGATACCCTCCACGGTCCAGCGGGTTCTCGTACGGGGTCGGAGTCTCCAGACCAACGATGCCCATCGGTTCGCGCCCAGCCGGACCGTGCTGATGGGCAGCAATCGAACGGCGGTTGATGCCGCGGCTTCGTATCTGAAGATTCAAAGACTCCGCCCCAGGACCGAATCCGACCCCCTTATCGGCGAAGCCTCGGAGAGAGGTCGACAGCTGGCCCGGCTTGGCCGCTCCCTGGACCCGACCGGGCCTGGCGCCGTCGTCTTCGGAGGCGAAACAACCGTAACGGTCCGGGGAGAAGGCGTCGGAGGACGCAACTCCGAGTTATGCCTGGCCGCCGCTTTGGAATTGGAAGGCGCCGGACCTTGCGTTGTTCTTTCTGCCGGGACCGACGGCATCGACGGCATCAGTGGTGCTGCGGGAGGCATCGTTGATCCCCAAACCACCAATCGTATTCGCTCTGCCGGCATGAACCCGACGGCTTTGCTGAAGGTCAACGACTCCGCGACGGCACTGTCGGCATCAGGAGACACCGTCATAACCGGACCAACTGGAACCAACGTCAGTGATGTCATGCTGGTAATTGCGGGCGGTTGAGCCCGAATTGAAGTACACTGCCAACCTATTAATTGATAGCTGATAGCTGATAGCTGACAGCTCCTAACTGGAGGTACCATGCCTGAAGAATTTCGCACCATCGAATTGCCATTCAAAGGTCGTCCACCGACAAAAATCCTGATCCTGATCCCTCTGGTAATCCTGGCCTTGTTGCTGATCAGCGACTTTGTCTACACGATCGAACCCGAAGAAATCGGAGTTGTGGTCCGTTTCGGCAAATTTGACCGGACAACCGATCCAGGCCTCCATGTCAAGATGCCCTTCCCGATTGAACAACTGGCCAAGGTCCCCATCCAAAGACAGCTCAAACAGGAGTACGGATTTCGGACCCGGGAGGCAGGCGTCAGGACTCAGTACGAGAGAGGCAGTTTCCAACGAGAGAGCCTGATGCTGACGGGCGACCTCAATGTCGCCGTCGTCGAATGGATTGCACAATACCGGGTGACCGATCCTTATCTCTACCTGTTCAAGGTCCGCAACCGGGACAAGACCTTTCGGGATATGAACGAGGCTATCATGCGGGCGGTCGTCGGCGACCGAAGCGTTGACGAAGTCATCACCGTTGGGCGGCAGGATATCGAGAACGAGGTTCGTCTGGGGCTCCAGGAGTTGTGCGATCAGTATGAGATCGGCATCACGGTCGATCAAATCGTCTTGCAGGACGTCAATCCACCCGACCCGGTCAAACCCTCATTCAACGAGGTCAACCAGGCGGAGCAGGAGCGGGAACGGGCGATCAACGACGCCCGAGCCGACTATAACCGTGTCATTCCACGAGCCCGCGGCGAAGCCCTGCAAATGATCGAACAGGCCGAAGGCTACGCGATCGACCGTACCAACCGGGGCAAGGGCGATGCTGCCCTCTTCGAAGAGTTGTTGATGGCCTACCGCAGAGCGCCGGACGTCACAAGACGACGCATGTACCTTGAGACCATGGCGAAGATTTACCCAAAAATCGGAAAGAAAGTCCTGCTGGATGACGGGCTGGAGGGTGTCCTGCCACTGATGTCACTGGGCAAGGAGGTGAAACCATGAAAAACGTCGCACTGATCACAATCGGCGCACTGATCCTCCTGGCCATTTTGACGGCGGGCGGCGCCTTCTTCATCGTCGACGAGACCGAGCAGGTGGTCATCACACAATTCGGAAAACCGGTCGGCGAGAGCATCACAACCGCAGGGCTCAAGATCAAGATGCCCTTCCTGCAGAATGCCAACTTCTTCGACAAGCGGTTCCTGGAATGGGACGGCGAACCCAACGAGGTCCCGACGGCGGACAAGAGGTTCTTCTTCGTCGATACCTATGCACGCTGGCGGATTGCGGATCCTCTGTTGTTTTTCAAGCGCCTGAACAACGAGTACGGCGCCCAATCACGTCTGGACGACATCCTGGATGGTGAGACCCGCAATACGATCGCCAAACATGATCTGATCGAAGCGGTCCGCAGCAGCAATCGGGATTTTGTCCAGGCATCGGACGGCGCAGAGAATATCGAGGCGCCGAAAGAGATCGAATTTGGCCGGGAGACTTTGGAGGAGGAAGTCCTCAGGAACGCTACCGCTCGGGTTACCGATCTTGGAATCGAAATCCTGGACTTCCGGTTCAAGCGCACAAACTACGCGGAGGTCGATCGCCCCAAGGTCTACGAGCGCATGATCTCCGAGCGCAAACGCATGGCGGAACAGTTCCGCTCAGAGGGCGCCGGCGAAGCCGCCCGCATCATGGGCAACAAGGAACGTGAACTCAAGTCAATCACATCCGATGCCTACCGGCAGTCGCAGGAAATTCGCGGCAGATCCGATGCCGAGGCGGCGGATATCTATGCCAAGGCCTACAACAAGGATCCGGAGTTCTATCGATTCCTCAAAACCATGGAGGTCTACGAATCGACCATGGATGAGGATACCGTTTTGCTGCTGGGAACCAAGGGTGATTTCTTGAAGTATTTGGAAAAAGCTAAGTAGGGACATCGCGCATCGCCCGAAGGGCGATCACGGCGCAGCCGTGGAGGGAGCGAA
>JAOZPW010000327.1 GCA_029932545.1 Thermoanaerobaculales bacterium
GGGCCAGGAGGCCCGCGCTCCAGAACGAAGGCCCAGCTTCTCTTTTTGTGCCTCTTTGTGGCTATTGCTGAGTTTTGCTGACAGCTCCTATATCCTCTTTCCATGGTGAAGAAGGGTTCCCTGACCGTCCGGCATCTGGTCGTCACGGTTTTGGTCGTCCTGCTGGTCAATACCCAGCTGACGTGGTGGATCATCTTTGTCTTGCGGGAAAACAGGGTCCGCCTGGGGATGGAACGGGACGCCATCCAGGCTCAGTGCCGGATGGAAGCCGATCGGGTCGCCCGCGATCTTGCGGAGGCCCATCGAATTCTGGACGCAGCGGTTGTCGACGGCTACCACAAGGACTCAGAACCACCTCCACCCTTTTCGGACTGGCGGGCGGAACCCTCGGTCCAAAACTGCGGTGCACCACTCCTGAAAAATGGCATCGTCGTGCTCTCCTCTCCGGCGCCCGAGGCCGGTCAATGTGTGCTGGCTCAGACGACCGAGCACTGGACATCTTCTCTGCTCCATCTCCACGATGACCTGGAATTAACCGCTGTACAACAGGTCGAGAAGAAGACAAAGCGACCGGCGATTATTTTGGGTCCACCCTTTGAAACTTTAGCCGTAAGCCCCACGGCGGAGGTCTGGCACGCGATATTGAAGGGCTACCGTGGACGGATTCTGATGATGGTCTCGGAGGGCGCCTTCTTCGCCCTGATGCTCTTCGTACTGGTTGCACTCTTGTGGCGAACCCTTCGCCGGGAGGTAGCCCTGGAACACGAGCACCGCAACTTTCTCTCGGCGGTGACCCACGAGCTCAAATCACCTCTCGCATCGATGCGGCTTTCGTTGGAGACCGTCCTGGGAGGCCGTTCCGAACCCGATGCCGGCGTTCACTTCCTCAAGAACGCCCTCCAGGACACCGAAAGATTGCAGAGCCTGGTTGAAAAAGTTCTGGAGGCCACCCGCTACGCTGGAAAAGGCAGCAGCCTCGACCTGAGAGAATCCTGCCTGAGCGAGGTCGTCGAGGGTGCGGTGAGGCGCTTCTCCCGTAGAACAACGGCAACGGGGGCCAATTTGATCTTCGAGATCCAACGCGGTATCTGGTCTGAAATCGACGAGGAGGCTATCGCCATCGTCATCTCCAATCTTTTGGAAAACGCGCTCAAATACGGAGGCGCCAATCCCCAGGTCGATGTCAGACTCACCGAGAGTAACGGACGCTCACAGTTGGATATCAGCGACAACGGACAGGGCATCGCACCTGACGACATCCCACGGGTTTTCGAGAGGTTCTGGCGCGCCGGGGACGAGATGACCCGGACGACGCAGGGGACCGGCCTGGGGCTGTTTCTGGTCCAGCAAATCATCAAGGGACATGACGGAGAGGTTATGGTTGCGAATACAGGCCCCGACGGCACGACGTTCCGCGTTATCCTTCCGAGGGCGACGACTGTTGAGGAGACATGATGAAGAACCACATTCTGATCGTCGAAGATGAAGAACACCTGGCCGAGGCGTTGGCGCACAATCTGGAGTTCGAAGGCCACGCGACAACAACGGCCAATGACGGAGAAGAGGGCCTCCGGCTCGCCCAATCGGTTCATTTTGACCTGATCATCCTGGACATCATGATGCCCAAACTGGACGGCCTCGAAGTCTGCCGCAGGATCCGGGCCACCGGATCAAGGGTGCCCATCCTTTTTTTGACAGCAAAGGACTCCGATGCCGACAGGCTGTTGGGCCTGAAGCTCGGGGCCGACGACTACATGGCCAAGCCCTTCCTCCTGGAAGAATTGATCCTTCGCATCCAGGGCATCTTCCGTCGCCAGGAGTGGTACCGCTCTAGCCCTGAGGAGCAGGAGATCTTTCGATTCGGCGACAATGAGGTCAACTTTCTGACCTACGAAGCAACGGCCAAGGGTAAGACGATTCCCCTGACCGAGAAGGAGTGCATGCTCATCAAACTCATGGCCGAGCGCAAGAACCAGGTGGTATCACGCGATGAAATCCTGGAACGGGTCTGGGGCTATCGTTTCTCGACGTCGTCGAGGACCATCGACAATTTCATCGTGCGGCTTCGCAAATACTTCGAGGATGATCCAAAAAACCCAAGATTCATCCACTCGGTGCGTGGTGTCGGTTATCGGTTTACGGCCGATTCGTGATCGTTCAGGTTCTCCAAGCGCTTCTTGCCCTGATCCTCCTGGGCAATCTCATCGCCTTTGCCGGGGTTGACCCAATCTCCCGGCTGGTCACCGCCGGCATCACAGTGGTCTTTGCAGTTCAACTTCGCCGCCTTCCCTCCATGTCCCGCTCTCAAAAAGTAGCCCTCTGGGGCATTGCCGCGTTGGTGGTCGTGCAACTCCTGCCCCTGCCACATGTCATTCGTGCGATGCTCCAACCGGGGTTTGCCGAGGTCTCGGCCCCCGGGTGGGCGCCGTTGTCCCTGGCGCCGTGGGCCACTGTTCAGATGGCCTCGTCGCTGATGATCGCCGGGCTGATCGCCATACAGACGGCTCGAATGGCCCAGACACGAAGCGGTCTCCCTTTTCTTCTCGTGACGATTGCCGCTACAGGCGTTCTGGCGGCCGTGCTCGGCCTCGTGGCCGAAGGCGGCGATGGAACCAAGGTTCTCTTCATTCGTGACAATGTCTTCGGGGGAGGGGTCTACGGACCCTTCGTCAACCGCAACCATTTCGCTCAGGCGATGGAGTTGACAATCCCGGCAGCGATCGCCCTTCTGGCGGTCGCTATCCGCCGCTTCCCCGAACAGGGTCTCGCTCGCCAAAAAGCCGTCGTTTCGGCCCTGGCCTCGAGCGTAGCCATCGCGGTCTGTTTGACAGCCCTGATCCGATCGTCCTCTCGGGGCGGCGTCCTGTTCATGACCCTGGCACTGGTGATCACGATACCGTGGTGGCAACGGATGAAACACCGCAGCCAAAAATGGCCCGCATTGGCCGCCGTCGGACTCCTTCTCGTGGTAATCGGTTCGTTGTCGTGGTCCCGTCTGCCGGACCTCCAGGAAAGGGCGGCTCATCTGGTTGCCGTTGAGGGCCTCGAGGGCAATACGAGGGTCGATCTTTGGCGAGGCACTGTAGCCTCGTGGAAACGCTCCCCAATCCTCGGGTCGGGCCTGGGCACCTACCGTTACGTCATCGGGCTGGACAAACCGGCCTCGGGAGCGGCCGTCCTGGAGCAGGCCCACAATGACTGGCTCGAGTGGGGCGCAACCAGCGGGATCGTCGGCATGGCGCTGCTGGCAATCCTGATCGTCGGCCTCAGACGAATCCTGATGCCGAGCCGTGTGCGTTCCCTCAGATCGGAGATCCGGTACGCCCTTGCGGGGGCGACATTGGCCCTTGTGGCAACGATGATGCACGAAATGATCGGTTTCGGCCTTCAAACACCGGTCAACCGCTACCTTCTGGCGGCCTGGATCGGTTTGATCCTGGGATTGTGGGAACGATCATCGGGCCGAAAACGCCGGAGTACGGAGATGCCATCATGACCGCTCGTTCATCGGACTCGTCCCTGTCCCCCATTCAACTGGACACTCATCTCAAGGCAATGCAACGGACCGTTCTTGGCTTCGGCGGGATGATGATTGCCCTTGCCGTCACAACTTTTTTCCTGCCTCGTCTGGGCAACGAGTTGGTCAGTCCGATGGGCGCCACGCTGATCGCTGCGGCTGCGGCCTTGTGGATCGGTTTCAGTGCCAACCGTGATGCCAGAACCCGCATGGACCAGATTAAACGAGCGTTCGCCGTGCACGGAGAGACCACCCGTCTTCTCCAAGACCACCACCGAGCCTATCTGGTGGTCCTGCTGAGGCTCCTCGCAGTCGCAGGTTGTGGCGTCGTCGTAGCCGTGT
Organism: Thermoanaerobaculales bacterium; assembly: GCA_029932545.1. GTDB lineage: Bacteria > Acidobacteriota > Thermoanaerobaculia > Thermoanaerobaculales > Sulfomarinibacteraceae > DAOWGJ01. The sequence continues at coordinate 3,860 of JAOZPW010000327.1, forward strand.
GGGGCGCGGGCCCCGGCCTCGGCCTGGCCTTTTTCATCCTTGCAACCATCCTGATGGCAATGTCCTGGCCGACGGAACATAAGACACGATTGCTCATCAGACGGGCTGAGGCTTTGCGGCC
>JAOZPW010000072.1 GCA_029932545.1 Thermoanaerobaculales bacterium
CATTCATCGAGAACGGTAACGACAACGGGCTCGGGCTCGGGCTCGGGGGAGATCCCTGCAGAGATTGTGGGATCAGCTTATACCGAGAAATACCGAGCGTCAGGATGGTGGAAGACTATGGCCGAGACCGAGGCTTCGGGATCCATCATGTCGCCCTCGGTCAGTTCAACCCCAATCTCTTCCGGCCTGAGGGCACTGAAGAGTTGCCTTTGGCCTTTGATGTCGGGGCAGGCGGGGTAGCCGAAGCTGAAGCGCTTGCCGCGGTAGCGGCCCGCAAAACAATCGCTTTCACTGGTATGGGGGCCGTCGGGGAAGCCCCATTGTGTCCTGATGTGCCTGTGAAGCCACTCTGCGGCGGCCTCCGCGGTTTCAACGGCCAACGACGCGAGAACGTGGCTCTTGAGATATTCTCCGCGTTCCTTGAGTTGAGCAACTTTGGTGCGGATGCCCTCACCTGCGGTGGTGACGAACAGGGCCACATGGTCGTGGTCGAGAACGTAGTCAGTGATACAGATCCCGGAGGCGCCGCTCTGGCGAGGCATGGTCCAACGTGCAGCAATTTTCCCGGTGTCCGGATCCTGAATTGTGAGGGCCTCGCCGTCGGCCTGTGCAGGAAAGAACCTCCATACGGCTCTGGCGATCATGGCGCCGCTTCGGGCCTCTTCCTGGATCTCTTGAACCACGGCGCGAAGCTTGGCCAGTTTGGGATCTCCCTGCTGTTCGAGTTGGCGAGTCGAGCCCCTCAGCCCGAGATGTTTGCCGTAGAGCATCTGCGGGTTCAAGAGGGTCCAGACCTCGTCGAGATCGAGGTGGGTGATGTGCCGTTCGAGATCCGGAGGTGAGGGAACTGCAATGCTCCGGCTCCTGGCCGGGGCGTCCTTTGGGTGTGCGGCCGCCGGATTCTCTGTCTTTGCGGGAACCTCGAGAACACGGTCCCTCCGAACCCTTTCGTTGACTTCGCCCTCCAGCTGCACGCGCTTCTCGCTATCGGTCAGGCGATCAACAAGATCAAGAGCGTGCATGGCGTCCCGCCCGTAGGTACAGAGGCCGTCATAGGCGGCGGCTATCTTTCGGTGGGTGAAACGAGAGGTCAAGGCAGCACCGCCAACCAGAAGAGGCGTCGCGATTCCGGAGGCTCTGAGATCCTCGGCAGTCAACACCATCTGGTGGGCACTCTTGACCAGCAGTCCTGAAAGACCGATGACGTCCGGGTGGAATTCGTTGGTCGCCTGGACAAGCCGTTCGTTGGTAACCCGGATTCCTAAATCCAGGATTTCGAAGCCGTTGTTCCCGAGCACGATGGAAACCAGATTCTTGCCGATGTCGTGCACATCGCCCTTGACGGTTGCCAGGAGCACTCTGCCTCGGGAGGGAGAGTCCCCTTGTCCCATATCAGGTTCAAGGAAGGACACCGCTGCCTTCATTACTTCCGCACTCTGGAGCACCTCGGCAACGATCAGCTGGTTGTCGTTGAAAAGCCTTCCGACCTCGGCCATGCCGGCCATCAGCGGTCCGTTGATGATGTCGAGAGGACGAGGCCAGCGTGCATCATTCAGCGCCTCTTTAAGGTCTTCCTCAACAAAAGTCTTGGTGCCCTCGACGATGGCCCTTGCCAGGCGTTCGGCGATGTCCAGATTTTCTCGGGTGTCGGAGTCCGTCTTCAGGGGTTTGCGTTCACGGAAGTAGTCCGTAAAAGTAGCGACGGCCTGCTCTCCAATCGATGTTTCACCAGGCTTGAGGTTGAGGAGGGCCTCGGCCAGGAGACGTTCCTCCTGAGGGATTTCCGCAAAACGGGAAAGTCGTTGTGTGTTGACGATTGCGGCGTCAAGCCCGGCCCTGGTGGCACGGTACAGAAATACCGCGTTCAGCACTTCGCGACCTGCCGTCGGCAGTCCAAAACTGACATTCGAGATGCCCAACAGAGTGCGCGTGCCCGGGAATTCAGCCTTGAGCAGATCCAGACCACCGAGGGTCAGGCCGGCGGCGCCGAGGTACTGTTGATCACCGGTCGCACAGGGAAAAACCAGGGTGTCCCACCAGATGTCCTCCGGCCGAAGACCGTGATCATCAACCAGAATGCGATAACTGCGGCGTGCGACCTCGAGTTTGCGCTTGAGGGTGACGGCCATGCCCTTCTCATCGATCGTACCGACGATGACGGCCGCACCGTATTGGTGGGCCAGTCGCGCGACCCTGCCGAACCGCTCGGGACCGTCTTCGAGATTGGTTGAATTGAGGACGGACTTACCCTGGCAGTTCTTCAGGGCAACCGCCATGACCTCAGGGTCTGTGGAGTCAATCATCAGGGGAACCCGGATTCTTCGGTTGAGAAGGGGAAGAAAGGAGACCATGCGCTCCTTCTCGTCGATCTCGGGGTCCTGAAGGCAGACGTCCACAACCTGAGCGCCTTTGAGAACCTGGGCCCGGCCGACCTCGGCAGCGCCGTCGAGGTCATCATTTGAGATCAGTCGTTTGAATATCCTGCTGCCGAGAACATTGGTGCGTTCGCCCACGAGAAGGGGGCGGTTCTCGTCTGTCAGTTCGACGGCCTGAAGGCCGGATATCATGCAGCGATTGTGATCAGGCACGGGGCGAGGCCGATGGCCCTTCACCAGGCCGGAGAGGGCGGCGATATGGCCTGCCGTCGTCCCACAGCAGCCACCAACGAGGTTGAGCCAACTCCGGTCGGCGTATTCGCCGAGAATTCTCGTAAAGTCTTCAGGTTCCAGGAGGTAGAGTCCGTTCTCGTCCGGCAGGCCGGCGTTGGGAATGCACGCGATGCGGGTTCGCGCGAGGTCCGAGATAGTACGAAGATCTTCGCGCATCAGGTCCGGGCCGGTGGCACAGTTGAGTCCGAGGTAGAGCAGGTCGGCGTGAGCGAGGGACACGACCATGGCCTCGGCATCCTGCCCGCCGAGCATTGTTCCGTTGGTTTCGATGGTGACCGTCACGGCAACCGGAATCCGCAAACCTGCCTCGTCGAAGGCCTTCTGGATGCCCAGCAAACCAGCCTTGGTATTGAGAATGTCTTGGCAGGTCTCGAGTACCAGATAATCCGCGCCGCCGGTTATTAGGCCCGAAGCCTGAATTTGAAAGTGCCCGACCAACTCATCAAACGTGACACCGCCCGTTACGGTGATGGCCTTGGTTGTCGGTCCCATGGACCCGCACACGAAACGGGGGTGCTCCTGGGTTGTATGGCGGCGGCAGGCTTCCCGGGCAATCTCCGCCGCTCTGCGGTTCAGTTCGAACGCCTCTGTTTCGAGGCCATATTCGGCCAGGACCAACCCTGTCGCGCCGAATGTGTTGGTTTCGATGATGTCGGCGCCGGCTTTGAGGTAGGCCTCGTGGACCCTGTTCACGATATCAGGACGGGTACGACAGAGGACTTCGTTGCAACCCTCGTACTTTGAGCCGCCAAAATCTTCAATCGTGAGATCGAAGGACTGAAGTGCCGTACCCATGGCGCCGTCGAGCACCATGATTCGCTGTTCGAAGGCAGACCGAAGATTGAACTGCCGTTCGTTGATTTTGGATGGAGGGGTCATGGTTGCAGACGATCCAGTAGTTTTGTAATTGTACGAGAATTCTGCATGACGAAAAAGTGCAGGGCGGGAACCTTCCGTGAGAGCAGTTCCTCGGCTTGGCGCAATGTCCAATCAAGACCAATCCCGCTGACATGCGCGTCTTTGGCGGCCATTACCTCATCACTGAGATCGGCTGGGATATCAATATGGAAGGTTCCAGGAATACTGGTGAGCTGGCTCTTCGAGGAGAGGATTTTGAGGCCGGGGATGATGGGGACATCGATACCGATTTCACGGCACCGTTTTTCATATTCAAAGAAATGCCGGTTGTCAAAAAACATCTGGGTGACAATATATTCCGCTCCAGCGTCGACCTTCGCCTTGGTGCGCTGAAGATCGGTCTTGAGGTTGGGCGCCTCGATATGCTTTTCGGGATAGCCTGAAACACCGATACAGAACTCTGAAGCGTCAGCATCGAGCAAATCATCCTCGAGATAAGCCCCTCGATTCATGTTGGCGATTTGTCGCACCAGGTCTCCCGCCCAGCGATTGATGGTGCGATGACCCTCGATCGTCTTCTTATAGTCGAGAGTGTCACCTCTGACAGCCAAGACGTTGTCGATCCCGAGGTAACGAAATTCGATGAGAACGTCCTCGGTCTCCTCCCGTGTGAATCCGTGGCACAGTATGTGCGGAACGGCATCAACGTTGTACTTGTTCTGAATCAGGGCGCAAATCCCCAAGGTGCCCGGACGTTTGCGTTTGATCTTCTTCTTGATGCCGGCGGAGGTTTCTTCGTAAATGGCCTCCGCAGCATGGCTGGTGATATCGATAAATGGCGGTTCGAATCTGACAAGATCCTCGATCAGATCGGTCAGGTCCCCGAAATTTCCGCCGCGAACGGGAGGAATGATCTCAAAGCTGATGATCGGTCTTGTCGCACGATCCAGGTGGTCGGTAACTTTCATCCAGAAAGGCTACACCCAGGGTGCAAGGTGCGCAATAGCGAACAAATTCGGGAACGGTAGCGGGCCCGGGCTGGGGGTTAAGGCCTGATGCCTTTTTTGGTTCCCGCTTAGCCGGGTTAGGATGGAACAATGAAGGTCTACACGAAGACGGGTGACGATGGAACGACATCGTTGTTCTCCGGTGGGCGGGTTGAGAAGGACCACCCGAGACTGGAAGCATACGGAACGTTGGATGAACTCAATGCTGTCCTGGGTCTTTTGACCTGCGAGCCCCTGCCCGAGGATTGTCTGGAGTGGATTCGGGCGATTCAGGGCGCCCTGTTGACTGTGGGTGGAGCTCTCGCGGACGCAGACAATCCCGGGTCCTCGATTGTGCTGCCTCTTACATCGGACCAATTGGAAGGGTGGATCGACATCATGGATGAGGGTCTGCCGGAGTTGAGGGCGTTCATCCTGCCGGGAGGAAGCCGTCCCGCGACGTTGGCACACCTCGCCAGGACGGTTTGCCGAAGAGCAGAGCGCCGGGTCCGAAGTCTGGCTAAAGAGGAAGGTGGCGTGCCGGAAAATGTTCTGCCCTTCCTCAATAGACTTTCGGATTATTTCTTCGTGCTGGCACGGTTCATCAACCATTCGATGGGGATCCAGGATCCTGAGTGGAGGCAGGAGAGATGATGCGGGAGAGCTCAAAGAGTGAAAGTGAACGGCAATTCTCCTTAATTTGATAGAATGCTGCTGATGTGGACCTTCGTTCTCGCTCCGTCTGCCCGTGTCGACTTTTCCTCTGTCGGCTGATTCATTTATGAAAGACGGTCAACCTCCTGATTTCGTGTGTTTTGCAACCTTCGGTCCTTACCGGTGGGAGGCTTGATGTTGGCGCAGGTTTCAGTTTCCCAGCCTCACGTCGAGAGGTTGTTCGGTATCAAGGATGAGAACCTCAGATATCTGGAACAGCGACTCAACCTCAAGGTGGCTGCTCGGGGCAACGAAGTATCTCTCGACGGAACAGAGGGTGCCGTGGCGATTGCAACCCGTCTGATTGAGAGCTTTGATCAATTACTCTCTGCCGGGAGCGGCGTGGGAAAGCACGAATTCAGGACAGGCGTTCGGGTGCTCGAGGAAGACATTACTCTCGATCTGGTGGAGTTCTTCTTGGATTCAAGTATCCCTGTGGCGCTCAAGCGATATCTGGTTCCGAGGAATATCAACCAGAGGCTGTTTATCAGGGCTGTCTACTCAAACGATTACGTCTTTGCAACCGGGCCGGCTGGAACTGGGAAAACCTACCTGGCTGTCGCGATGGCATCTGCAGCGTTGATGGAGAAAGAGGTCCGGCGAATCGTCCTGGTCCGGCCTGCCGTTGAGGCCGGCGAGCGGCTGGGTTTCCTGCCGGGTGATCTGGCCGAAAAAATCAATCCTTACCTTCGTCCTGTATACGATGCGCTCTATGACCTGATCGGTTTTGAAAAGGTGACCAAATTGATTGAGCGGCAGGCGATCGAGATCGCTCCGTTGGCGTTCATGCGAGGAAGGACACTGAATGATGCCTTCATAATCCTCGATGAGGCTCAAAACACGACCCACGAACAAATGAAGATGTTTCTGACCCGAATGGGTTTCCACTCCAAGACCGTCATCACAGGGGACATCACCCAGATTGACTTGCCTCGAGGCCAGCCATCCGGTCTCGTCGAGGCCCTCGAGGTCCTGGATGGCGCTGAGGGTATGTCCTTTGTCGAATTCAATCACCGGGATGTCGTGAGGCACCGCCTGGTCCAGGAGGTTGTCGATAGGTACGCCCGTTGGGAAGCGGCCAGGAAAAACAGAGATGAGGCTGCCCGGTGAATACGAATCTGCCGTCCAAGGATCGAACGGCCGTCAGTCGGATCCAGCGAGGACTGGATGAACGAAGCAGTTGGTGGGATCGGCTTCTCGATGTGCCCTGGATTTGGGCCGCTCTTGCTGTTCTGGCCGGTTCAGCGCTGCTTTTGCCGAGTGCCGGAGGACTGCTGCCTGACTGGTCGCCGGGTGATGTCGCCACCTATGACGTACTGATGCCGATGGACATCACGGTGCCCGACCCTGCCGCCACAGAGGCGATGCGAGTCGAAGCCCGCGAAGCCGTCAGGCCGGTCTATGACTTCGAGCCAAGACAGCAAATCGATGTAGCCAATCAGATCAGCGGTCTGTTTCAGTCCTGCCGGTTGATTGAAGGCGAAGATGTCGAAGTGGACTGGAGCAGCTCATCGGACCTCAACTTGGAGCGGGAGATGATTTCGGTCATGACCGGCTCCAAATGTCTGGAGGAATTGGAGAGTGCTCTGATTCAGGTGGCCGCTCAGCTCTATCAGTATCGCATCGTGGACGACCGGCGTTCCCTCGAACGCAGGGCCGCAAAAGGCCTGGTTCTGAGAAATCTCTCAACAGGTGTGGAACGGGAAATCGGGCCCGCAGACGTTGCGGGTGTGATCGATGTCCGTACTGAATTGGAGACTTCGGTCCGGGCGATGCTCTTGGAGCAGGCTTCAGTGAAGAGGGTGTGGCTCAGGGCCTCGGTGCAGTTTCTGACGAATAACCTCCCTCCAAACCTCGTCTACAGCCGGGTAGGCACAATTGAACGTATTCGGGCCGCAGAAGAAGCGGTCACGCCGCGTTCACAGGTTTTCAGCCGTGGTCAGATCTTGATTCGGCGCGGTGACAAGGTGCCCTTCTCGGTTTCCCGTGTGCTTCAATATCTCAAGAACCAACGACAGGACATAGCGGCCTTCACCAATCAGATGGGGATTGCCGGCCTGATGTTATTGCTGGTTGTTGGATGTTGGCGATTGTTGGGCAACTTTTTCGGAACCACCGAAGGCCGAAGTAGGTTGTCGATGGTCTTAATCTTGATAGTGCTCTTTGCCGGGATCAATCGTCTGGGCCTGTTCGTGGCGACCGGGGTGGCCCGAAACTCTCTGGGTCCAATGATGTCGGACCTCGATGTGTATCTTTGGGGTCTGCCTTATGCCGCCGGCGCCGTGACTCTGACGATTGTCGCGGGTTCCCAGGTGGCCGTTTTGTTTGCCGTGTGCGTAGCCATCATGGCATCCGTGATGATGGGTGGCGATTTCACGATTCTGGTCTTCGCGCTGGCCTCGGGTGTGTTCGGGGTACTTGCTTCTACCCACTTCAAGCAAAGGTCGGCCTTCAGTCGCGTCGGAGCTATGGTCGGTCTGAGCAATGCTGCGGTGGTACTCATCCTTTCTCTCTGGTCCGGATGGCCTAATCCGATGGAGAAAGTGGCACTGGAGATGGTCGCCGCCTTCCTTGGGGGACCGCTTTCGATTGGTGTCGCCAGTTTGCTGCTGCCGATGTTTGAGAGCCTTTTCGGCATCACGACCGACATTCGGCTGCTGGAACTGTCGAACCAGAACCTCCCCCTTTTGAAGAGGCTCTCGCTGGAGGCGCCCGGAACATATCAGCATTCCCTGGCAGTCGGTAATTTGGCGGAAGCAGGCGCCGACGCCATCGGCGCAAATTCACTGCTGCTGAGAGTGTGTTCCTACTACCATGACGTTGGAAAGCTGGTAAAACCCGGATATTTTGTTGAGAATCAGCAGGGTGAAAACCCTCACGATTCCTTGTCGCCATCGATGTCGGCCCTGGTGATCCAGAGCCATGTCAAAGAAGGTCTGGAGATGGCCCGAGAGGCCAAGTTGCCGCTCGCCATTCGCCAGGGCATTGCTACACACCACGGGACCAAGCTGATCAGGTACTTCTTTGCAAAAGCGCAAGAATTGACCGACCCGGGAATGGGGGAGGTCAGGGAGAGTGATTACCGTTATCCCGGCCCGAGGCCCCATACGAAGGAACTTGGGGTTCTGCTGCTGGCGGACGCGGTCGAGGCTGCAGCCCGGACGATCGAGAAACCCAGTCCAGCCAAGATTCAGGCGATGATCGGGCGGATTTTTTCGGACACACTGGAAGACGGCCAGTTGGTCGACAGTGATCTTACATTCTCCGAGCTGGATAAGGTGGCAACCGCATTCTTGTGGGTTTTGACCAACATGCACCACCATCGGATCGACTATCCGGGGTTTGATTTCAACAAGGGCGGCCGTTGACGAAACACCAAGTTCAGTTTCGATGGGAGCGTAGACCTTCGGGGCCCGCGGCGAGGACGCTGCGAAATCTGGTCATTGAGGTTCTGGAACGCTTGGGTTCGCCGCCGTCCGAGGTGCATATTCTGGTGACTGATGATCGTAGGATTCAAGAACTCAACCTGCAGTATCGTCATATCGATGACTCTACCGATGTACTGTCGTTCCCCGACGGTACCGAACTGCCTGAGGGCGGGGTTCTTCTCGGACAGTTGGTGATCTCTCGGGATACGGCCCGGATTCAGGCCGAGCAGGCGGGACACTCTGAGATCATGGAACTCCGGGAGCTTGCACTTCACGGCGTCCTGCACCTATTAGGGTACGATCACAGTGAGGATCAGGGCGAGATGGATCAATTGGAGTTGAAATTGCGGCGGGATGTAGCGGAATGAAGTCGGAGGTCGTTAATTGGTTGATCCACCCGGTGACCTTGACGCTGGTTGGCCTCGTGATATTTGGTGTCATGCTTCTGGCCGAGATTCTCCAACGGCGGTTGTCGGAGTTTGGGAATGTTCGTTTCCAGGGTTTGGTGGAGGACCACGAAGAGTTGCTGGCTCTCGGAAGTCAGGAGTATGTTGTCCTGTCACCGGTTCTCACCGCCCTGCGGTGGATTCAGATGGCCTGCCTGGTCCTGGTGTGGACCCTGCTGCTCTTCGGCAGCGGATTGGGTGTTGTCCTGTCCGGTATTTCGGCATTCGTGGTCCTGGCTGCCGTTGCCCTGCTGGCCCAGTGGCCGTTTGGCGGACTGGGTGAGAGTGGCGTAGCGAAACTCTTGCGAATACTTCGGCCCCTGGTGGCGCCTATCGCACGTTTCGGAGGCATGGGTGCTTCGGAAAGCGTTGAAGCGGCGGAGGAGGACGAAGAGGAAGCGTCCGATCGCGAAATTCGAGCTTTTCTGGACGTCGGTGAGGCCGCCGGCATCATTGAGGGTGAGGAAGGCGAGATTTTGGAAAGCCTGGTCGAGTTCTTCGATACGACGGTTCGAGAAGTAATGACTCCGAGAACCGATATGGTGGCCGTTCCTGAGTCCGCCTCGTGGGAAGAATTGATGGAAACCTTCGGCAAGACCCACAAGAGCAGGGTGCCGGTATTTCGCGAGACGGTCGACGATGTCGTCGGTGTGGTTCACGTCAAGAATCTCATCAGGGATTTTATCGAAGGCGGCCGTCCGCCGGTGTGCGATCTCTATCGGCCCTGCCCCGTAGTGCCCGAGAGCAAGGAACTTGGGGAATTGCTCAAGGAATTTCAGCAGGAGCACCAGCAGATGGCAATCGTCGTCGACGAATACGGCGGAACCTCGGGGCTGGTGACCCTGGAAGATATTATCGAAGAGATCGTGGGTGAGATTCAGGACGAACTGGACCCTGCCGAGCCTCCGGAGTGGGAAGAACTCCAGAGCGGTGTCTACCGCCTGCAGGGCAGGGCCTCACTGGAGATACTGGAGGAACTGTTTGGAATGGAAACAGACGAAGAGGATGTCGACACGGTCGGTGGCTTCGTGTTTTCCCTGCACGGGACGGTGCCGGATCCCGGAACGGTGGTTGAGATGAGCCAGGGTCTCCTGACGTTTGAGGTGGAAAAGATGGACGGTCGCCGAATTGTCAGCGTGATCGCCCGGCGACCTCAGTCGCGTATCGATCAAGAAGAGGAGGGTTAGATGACGGACACTGGTGGTGGCCTCAGGTCTGGCTATGTCGCCCTGGTTGGGCGACCCAATGCCGGGAAGAGCACGCTCCTCAACGCACTGATCGGCGAGAAAGTTGCCATCGTCAGTGATAAACCGCAGACGACCAGAAACCGGATCGTCGGCATTGTGACGGAAGACCGGGGGCAGGCTGTCTTCTTCGACCTGCCGGGCGTGCACAGGCCTCGACACAAGATGAATACCCGCATGATGCAGGAAGTCCGGTCGGCGCTCGAGGAGGTGGACCTGGTGCTGCACCTGATTGATGCTTCTGAATCCTGGGGTGGCGGCGAGGCGTTCCTCTTCGACCTGCTCGAAGACGTCAAGGCGCCGGTCGTTGGCGTGTTGACAAAGATTGACCTCGTCGGCGACCGAACGGCCCTGTTGCCGCGAATTGAAGAGTACGGACAGCGGAGACCCGGGTCGGCGATCGTGCCTCTGTGCGCGCCAAAAGGCCACGGCCTTGACGGACTCCGGCAGGAGATTTTTCAGGCATTGCCGGAGGGTGAGCCCTTTTATCCTGCCGACATGACGGCGACCCAGAGCGAACGGTTCTTCGTCGCCGAGGTCGTCCGCGAGAAACTCCTGCATAGGACTCGCAACGAGTTGCCCTACACCACCGGCGTTCTGGTCGACTGGTTCAAAGAAGAGGGCAACCTCTTGCGTATCGACGCGGTGATCTACGTCGAACGTTCGAGTCAGAAAGGTATCGTTATCGGCAAGGGCGGCCGGATGTTGAAAAGTGTCGGGCAGGCGGCCCGGTTGGAGCTGGAACGAGTCCTGGGAACCAAGATCTTTCTGTCGCTGCACGTCAAAGTGCACGCCAGGTGGCGCGATGACCCCAGAGTGCTCGTTCAGATGGAACCCGGCCTTGCGGACCTTGGTGACGAGTTGATCCTCTCGGAGGACGAAAGGTGACCCTGGAGACACTCCTTGTCTTCACCCACAAAGAATGTCCTCATTCCCAGGCGCTGCTCGAGGATTTTCGTCTTCGCGGTGTCGTTTTCAAAGAGATCGATGTGGCCGGACCAGGGGCGCTGGAACGCCTTCGGAACCTTAGCTGGGAACACCGCCTGCCGGTCGTCGCCGACCACGAGAGGATCACCATCGGTTTCCGCGGCCAGGCATCGACGTTTGAAGCGCTGGGGTTGGATGAAGGGTAAGAGTCAACTGGGGGGAGCTGGAACCAGCGAGGGCGGTCTCCCGGACAAGCTATCCACCGAGCCTGTCAGCAGATTCACCACAGAGACACAGAGAACACAGAGTTGGAAACACAGAGGAGAGACCCAACGGGGTCCACAGCCCCGCCCGGCACGCGGACTTCGTCCGCTTTGGGCAGAAGAGAAACGAGCTCCAAGAACCAGTTCTTGTCACCCGCCTCTCTTCTGCCCCAGCACGCTTCGCGTACAACCGGGCTCCGGGGCGCACCACCTGAAACGGACCTTGCATGCGTCGGACTGGTTCGCCCAAGCGGGCAAAGCCCGCGTGCTGAAGGCCTGAACTTCGATGGGACGCCCCGCGTCCAGGGCGATGGACAGGCCTTCAGCTTGATCCCGCGAAGCGGGTGGGCGAACGCTGAGCGCGCCCTCGGGTTGTCCTCTGTGTTCTCTGTGTCTCTGTGGTAATCCTCTTATCCAGCGATCTGCCTCGAAATTCGAGGATGAGTGACTACTCCCTCTCGACCGGTCCCCTCGACGCCTTGATTCGACCCCTGCGCTTCTTGTTTTCAAGACGGCGGCGTTTGGTCTTTCGGGGAACTCGGGTGGGGCGGCGCTCGGGATCTTCGGTCAAGGCGTCTGCCAACAGCGTCGCGAACCGTTCGAAGCACTCCTTCCGGTTGGCTTCCCGGGTTCGATGGCGTTGGCACATGACCCTCAGAACGTCTTTCTTGGTAATGCGTCCGGGAAGGCGTTCTCTGATCAGGTCCTTTTGTTCATCGGTCAACGAGGTAGTTTCCGTCAGAGAGAAGCGAAGAGTTGCCTTGGTTTCCACCTTGTTGACGTTCTGACCCCCGGGGCCTGAACTCCGGGCGTACTCAAAGTTGAGTTCCCTTTCCTCGATCGTAACGTCATCGTTGATCCGAATCATATGCCATCATGACCAAGATCGGCGTTGGAGGCAAGAAATCAAGGTACAATGCGCCCGGTTTTGGGGGTATGAATGGCTCTTCACTCAGGTTCGCTTCGTTTTATTTCAGTGCTCGTGCTCGTGGTTACGTCCATTGTCGCCGTTGGGTGCTCGTCGTCTGAAACTACGTCCACGACCGCCTCAGGATTGATCCCACCAATGGGCTACAAGGAGCAAATCCTGGCCGATGCAATGGCTGGACTGGTGTACGAGGAAGACCGGGTCGTTCTTGACCCATTCGGTGCCGTTGAACGCCCGCACTGGGGTGAGGGTGAATTGCGATCGAAGCTTGACGAGGCCTGGCGGTTGCTGGACAGTGGCCGCACAATCCAGGCGATCCGAGCCTTTACGGACGCAGTGCTTGTCGCGCCCCATGAAGCCGAATGCTACGAGGGCCTCGGACGGGCTCTCGTTCTCAAGAACCGGACTCGTGAAGCCCTGGCGGCCTTCTTGACAGCGATCGAACGCCAACCCGACCGTGTCTCTGCCCGATTGGCGGCAGGAAATATGATGCAGCGCCTTGGGCGTCTCGAAGAGGCCATCGAAACCTGGAATACGGTACTTGACCTTGAATCCACGAACGGCTCGGCTCATTCTCGTCTGGCAGCCGGTTACTACCTGGCGGGCGATTTGCAACAGTCCGAGTTTCATCTTGATCGGGCAGATGCACTCGGAGCTGAGGTTGCCGAACAGCTGCGGAAACTGCTGATCAGCGGCCGGCCCGAACACGCTGACGTACGAACGGGTTCGTCGGAGGGAACCGAGTCGGTGACCATCGGGCCGCAGGTGAGGGTCAATGTCACCGGAACCAGCGGCCGAGCCAACGAAACCACCTCGGTCAGCGGCACGGGTTCATCCCTCGATGCTGTGTCCGGCTGGAACGACTATCGGCAATCCGGTTTTATCCGCAACGGCATCGGTGTGACCCTTGACGGCGGCGCCACATGGACCGACCAGTTGCTGCGTTCGCCTGTCGGGCATCAATGCGACGTTGAAGGGGATCCGATGACGGCGTATGACGCGCGAACCGGCACCTTCTGGGCCGGTGGCATTGCATTTTGCGGCGGCGGCGGTCCCTATCTTGCGAGAAAAGTACCTGGTAGTGACGCATTTGAGGCCGCGGTCTTGATCTATGAAGACGGGGGCACCGACAAGGCATGGGCAGCGGCAGGCCCAAGGCCCGGCATTCCCGACAGCACTCGCCTCTACGTGGCGTATAACTACGGCTTGCAGTATTCGGACGACCTTGGCGACTCCTGGTCGGCGATCAAGAACCTCGCAAGTGGTGTCGGTTTCCTGCCTCGCATCGGGCCCGGCGGTGAGCTCTATATCTCATACTGGGATGGGTGGTCAGGAATCAAGATGCAGCGCAGCCTTGACGGCGGGGCGACCATTTCTGCGCCGGTCACTATCGGTACCTTCATGGATGGCTGGGACACTGGCGACGCCGTACAAATTCCTGGTGATTTTCGTGTTCCGTCCATCGGTTCGATTGCGGTGGATCCTGGCGACGGTACCCTCTACGCCGTCTACCACGACACCACCTCGACAGTGGGCAATGAACATAACGTTGACATCTACTTCACGCGCTCCACGGACCAGGGTGACACCTGGAGCACTCCCAGGGTCATCAATGGTGACAGTGACACGCCGAGGGATCAATTCTTCCCGTGGATTGAGGTTGACGCTTCGGGTCGGTTGCACCTGCTCTTTCTTGACACCCGGAATACCACCCAACTGGACACGGATTCTTCGGCTTTCATCGATGCCTACTATGCCACCAGTGATGACGGTGGTGACAGCTGGACCGAATTTCGCTTGACGCCGTCGAGTTTTGACAGTGCCGTGACGGGCCCTGGCGGTGGGCAGTTCATTGGGGACTACCTGGGTCTTGGAATCGGAGAGAATCGCATCTATCCGGTGTACCCGTCGACCCAGAACTCGATAAATCAGATTTTCAGCCACGAGATCGTATCGGCCGGAGCAGCGTTGTTCACAGACGGGTTCGAGAGCGGAACTGCGGATGCTTGGTCGTTTGCGACGCCGTAGTAACTCACACCCAATTAACTCTCAACGCGCGGCAGAATCCAAGCCGACGCCCTATAAATGGCGGCAGTTGGAAGGTTTGCCGAGAATGGCCCACCAAGGTGTTTCC